>CAMJRB010000027.1 GCA_946408175.1 uncultured Holosporaceae bacterium | reverse complement strand
ATTAGACAGCAGATCGTTTACGCGATAGCAAAAAAGAGCCACAATATGGTATGTTTGGGATACTATTCATAAATAGTGATATAACTTCCAGGATAATAGAAATGCACGGCTGTGATGTATATGCACTGAATTAAAAAAATATAACAAAACTAGTGTTATAATAATATATATACAGAGTTAATGTAGTCCTATATTATTATAATAATAGCAGCAGAATACATTGTGCTATTTTGAATCAAAAAACAGCAGTATTTCTTTCATGAAAATAGCCGTAAAATATACAAAGTTGACATATTATACAATTTGTAATAATCAATATATAAAATTAGCCATGGGATATTTGAAATTATAAAAAAATACTTAAAACACTTGTATATCTTTAGAAACTAAACTAATAACGATAGGGTATACAAAACTTATGCTTCATAAGTTAATAGTTGTTATCTTAATAAAATCAAAATCAATATGCTATGGAATATTTAAGATTCGTGATATATTTGTAGAATTTATATACTCATTATTTACAAATAATTTGTATGTATAACATAATAAACCATGCGAGAATGCCAATTTACATTAAGTGTTTGATTTTATATGTAGTTTGAAATTGACATATTAACACTTATAATTCTTGATATCTATTGTAACATTATTGAAAGAGTAATAATCCAATATAAAAATAAATAAATAAGTAATTAATTTTTATATAAGTAAAATGTTGCATATTTATTGTTATGCATCAAAGCCATACTAAATTATAAATACTATTAAATAGCATGAATGAAATTAAAATATCATGGCTCAATAATTCATGTTATAATATAATTAAATAGCATAGTATACAAATATATGCAAAACTCAACTGATAATTTTAAAACTGTAGCTAACAATAAGAAGGCTTATTTTAATTATGAAATACTAGATAAATATGAAGCTGGTATAGTTTTATGTGGACCTGAAGTTAAATCCATTCGCAACAGTAAAATTAGTCTAGCAGAATCCTTTATTGGGCCTATGGCTAATAGCCCTCATTTATATCTATTTAATGCAAATATAGCTAAATATAAGGAAGCTACTTATAACAATCATGAACCTAAACGTCCTAGAATATTATTATTACATGAAAGTCAGAAAGTAAAATTAATTAATTCTATTCAGCAAAAAGGAATGACTGTAGTTCCATTAACTATGTATTTTAATAATAAAGGATTGTTAAAATTAAGTATAGCTTTAGCTAGAGGTAAGAATACAGTTGATAAAAGAACAACAATAAAGAAAAGAGAATGGCAAATAGAAAAAGCTCGTTTATTAAAAAAACATTAGTGCTGTTTTTTCAAATCCTGTCATTACAATATTACCTCCACCACAAAATAGTATTATTTATATTGTCAATATACCACTAATAATATTTTTATACTTGTATGGTGTTTATTACTCTGTTGTTATTATTTATTGATATTTGCATGTATATATTGCTATAAAGCTACTAATCATTCCAAGTCATTTTAAAACTACAACTATTATTATTAGAATTCCAAGTAGTTTGATTAGTATTATCATTATTCCAAATTGTTTTTTGTTTTTCACTAGTATTATTGTTTATTATTGGGTTTGTATTATAGTTTCCATAATTATGCCCATATTTTTTGTAATATTCTTCTCTCATCTCTTTAGTCATAGGGAATTTATTAGCATTCTCTTCAAATTCTTGTTTTCTAGCTTTTATAAAATCATTTTCAATTTTTCTTTTATGATTATTTTCTGATTGAATATTTTTAATTATTTGTATATTACTATCTACAGGTTTTTTAGTATTTTTCTTCGCATATTTTAATTTATTATCTACTATTACTGCATTATTATTTGTTATTTCATTCTGTAATTTTTTATTATAATTACTACAACTAGTCAGTATTAAGCTATTAACAATAAATAATACAGTAATATATTTCATATTAATTGCTGTTTTTTAACATTACTGATTACATTATACTTGAATAAAAATATATTTTATAGTATGTAACAGTATTCATTATATGTAATGACTTTTCCATATGTTATAATGCTTGTTATGGATGTAAAATTATTACATCTATGCTGTTTTTTATATTTATAAGGAAAGAAAATGATTGTAAAAGAAGTTACAAGTAATAATACTATAAATGAAAATGATATAGTATTAACAGGTGATAGACCCACTGGATGTCTACACTTAGGTCATTATATAGGGTCTCTACAGAATAGAGTAATATTACAGAATACTGTAAATGATAAAAAAAAGTGTTTTGTATTTATAGCGGACGTTCAAGGATTATCTGATAATTTCGCTACTCCAGAAAAAGTTAAGAAAAATGTAGTAGAAGTATGTAAAGATTATTTATCAGTTGGTTTAGATCCAGCAAAATCTACTATTTTTATACAATCTTTAATACCAGAATTATTTGAATTAACTGTTTATTATATGAATTTAATAACAGTAGCTAGACTTGAAAGATGTCCTACAGTAAAAGCTGAATTACAAACTAAAAGCTTCGCTACTTCTGTGCCTTCAGGATTTTTAAATTATCCAGTTAGTCAAGCAGCTGATATTACTGCTTTTAAATCAACTGCTATACCAGTTGGAGAAGACCAAAAGCCAGTATTGGAAATATCTAATGAAATAGTCAATAGATTTAATAATACTTATAATACTAATGTGTTAAAAGAATGTAAACCAATATTAAGTGATGTTCCTAGACTTGTAGGTATAGATGGACTTGCAAAAGCCAGTAAATCATTAGGTAACGCTATAATGCTCTGTGATGATTCAGAAACATTAAAGCAAAAGATATTCAGTATGTATACTGATCCCAATCATATTAATGTTTCAGATCCTGGTAAAGTTGAAGGAAATGTAGTATTTACTTATCTAGATGCTTTCTATGAAAATAAAGAAGAAATAGAAGATTTAAAAGCGCAGTATAGAAAAGGTGGACTGGGTGATGTATATCTCAAGAATTTGTTATATAAAATACTGGATGAGAAACTTACACCAATAAGAGAAAAGAGATTATTATTAAAGGAGGATTATATATATTCAGTATTAATTGAAGGATCTAAAGAAGCTAGAGAAGTAGCTAAACAGACATTAAATGAAGTAAGAGAAGCTATTGGTATTGTTTACAAGTAATTAAATGTAAATTGACACTTAGTACAAGTAAGTATTAAAATACATTGAAAGTATTGAGTTGTGATATCAATTAGATATTAATCAATTATTGGTAGTGTTTTAATATGCAGTAGAATGTTTATAGCATGCATTATTTTCCAAGCATTATTATAGTATGTAAATATTGCTGTATGGTATTATATATTTGTGTATAATATGATGCTGGTTTCTAATGTTTAAATGTTTTACTGTAATTTTGTTAACTAATTCTCTTATTAGTGGTTGCGTAATTACTGGTGCTGCAACTGCCAATATTAATGAAAAATCTTGCAATAAAGCATCAAATAATAATGAAAATAAAACTTCTAAGAAAAATAATAAAACAGTAGTAAATGATAATAATTTAGAACCCAGTACTAAAGCAAAATCAATAAATAATAATACGAAATCTAAGCATAGTAATAAGTATTTAGATAAAAATAATAGTAATAATAAAACTGTTGAAAATAATAAAAAAGTATCTAGTAAATCTTCATTAGATAATAAAAAGTTAAAAGATAATAATAAAATGAATATTGTAATTATTAAGCAAGAGGAATTGAATATTTTACAGAACTTTTTGCAAGGAGAAACTAAAAAGTATACAAAATGTATTAATAAAGAATCAGTTAATAAAAAAGATGTAAAAAACCGTACAAATATTACAGATATAAATAATGTTTTAAAAAATATTGATGAGACAAATAAATTATTAACGAACATTAAAACCAAGAATTATGAAAGTATAGAAGATTTAAATAAACAAATAAATGAATTTAATGAAAAAATAAAAAGAATAGAAGAATTCTGTAATAATTTATTAAAGAAAAAAGGTATTAGTACAAATAATAATGAAATAAATTTAACTAAAAGTAATATACAATGGAAAGGAAAAGGTAGTAATTTTCAAACTATTACTAATTTAAATTGGACTAAAGATACTAGAAATAATAGTAATGTAATTATTAATCCATTGGAAGAACAAAATAGTGATTCATTGGCAGATAATGAAAGAATAGTTATAGATATTAGTCAACCTCTTACTCGTGATCAAGTAGAGGAATATTACGGAGGGTCAAATAAGGAAAATGAAGTACCAATGGAAGGAACTTTAATTAATAAATCTCATGACGATGATAATATAAATAATCCTATAAATAATAATTTACCTAATTAGACTTTTATGATTTCTGAATTATTTTATTTAACAATAGTAATTGCCTTATTATTAATTGGCTCATACTTTTCAGCGTGTGAAACAGCTTTAACTGCTTATTCAAAACCTAAAATGTTTAGTATGGCTCAAGATGGTAATAAAAAAGCTCAAGTAATACTTTCATTGCAATCAGATATTAGTCTAGTATTAAGTACTATACTAACTTGTTATACGATTTTAAATTCATTAATAGTTTCTTTATCTAATGTTTTATGCATTAATTTATTTGGAGATTCAGCAGTATTTTATGGACCAATAATAATTAGTGTTTTTATTGTATTATTCGCTGAAGTATTACCTAAAATGTTAACTATTACTAATCCTGAAAAAATATTACTGCCATCAGCTTACTTTATAAAATATTTATACATAGCATTAAAGCCTTTAAATAAAGTAATAGCAGTCATTGCAGGTAATATAATAAAACTAATAAAAGTAAGTAATAAAACTAATCAAGAGGTGTATAAGGAATCATTAGATGAGTTGAAAGGAGCTATAGATTTGCATACTGGAAGAAATCTAGAGAATACTAAACAAGAGAAAGTAATGTTGAAGAGTATATTGGATTTAGGCTCAGTACCTGTTAGCTCTATTATGATACATAGAAATAACGTTACTACTTTATGTATAGACGATACTATAAGTAATATTATAGAAAAAGTTATGAACTGTCCATTTACTAGAATACCTCTCTGGAGTGAGAATCAAGATAACGTAATAGGAGTATTGCATGTAAAAGACTTTTTAAAAGCAATAAGAGAATATGGAGTAGATAATATAAAATTAATAGATATAGCATTAAAGCCATGTTTTATACCTGAAAATAAAGCATTATTGGAGCAATTACAATCCTTTAAAAAACGTCATGAGCATTTTGCATTAGTAATAGATGAATATGGTAGTTTTATTGGTATAGTTACATTAGAAGATATTATAGAAGAAATAGTAGGAGATATATCAGATGAACATGATGTTATATCAACTAGTGGCGTAAGACAACAAGAAGATGGTTCATATATAGTTAATGGAAGTATAAATATTAGAGACTTAAATAGAGAAATAGAAGCTAATTTTAAAACAACTGAGAATGCTGCTACAATTGCTGGATTAGTTATTAATACAATAGAAGTGATACCTGATGTAGGTCAAGCATTTATAATATCCGGATATAAATTTGAAATATTAAAGAAAAATAGAAATCAAATTACTTTATTAAAAGTTACTAAAGTAAATAACGTTACTAACGTAAATAATGTACAGTAATTAATATAAATCAAATAAATACTTATATATTGTTTACAATAATATTGTAGTAGTTATATTATATAAATGTAAGTAGTGGAAATTCTTCTATTTACAGTATAGTTGCCAAATACGATCCTAGCTTTGTTATATATTGCATGAAAAATTCTTACAATTGTTTTTTTATATCTAATCTGATAGTTGATATGTAATAAAAACTATGTAATAAAGGCTATGTAATAAAAACTATATAATAAAAGCTATGTAATATAATCTTTAAAATTGTCAATTATATTAACTAGCAAGTATTATCTAAATTAAGATGTACAAATTAAATATTTAATAACTCAAGCTCAAGTGTTAGTGAATGTATAAATCAATATTCTTGTAATAGATCGATATTACTTTAAATATACGTAATAGACTATATGCTTAATCGGCCTATTAAAAGCCGATTTTGTTATTTATTTTTTCTTACTCGATTGAAAATTTGCTATGTAATGATATAAACAATATTTTATTTGTTCACATATTTGCATTATATTCTTAATTAAGTATATTTGATATATATAGTTTCCCATTTCATTTAGACTTTTATTATTCCATAAAGCATATTCACTGCAACGTAAAACATTCCAAACATTTTTTTCTAATTTTATAGTCATTTTCTCTATATTTTGTGTTATTCCAACATTAGAATCGACAAAATTTGGCATAGACCCAACAAAAGTTTCCATATATTTTACTGCTTTTAATATACATTTATTACTTGCTGTTATATTCTTATCTTCGACGCTTGAACTATGTAATATATTATCTTGTACTGTTTTCTTTAACTCATTTACATCTTCCTTTGCTAATTGCAAGTATTGATCGGCTTTTCCTGCATGATTTGTGGCAGTAATCTTTACACAAATAGCATTGTAATTAATTAACGGCTCAGCACCAATCCTCGTTGGCTATTTTAGAGCATCATAACTTATCTGCATCTTCTCATTGTTTGGATTGTTCTCATTCATAGCTTGGCAGTTAAAAGTGCCTAACAATAAAGCACATCCAAATACTGTCAATAAAACACTTTTATTCACAATTAATCTCCCATTTCAAATAATATATTTGTTTTTTAATTATTTTTAATACTTCATGAAGAAGGACGTTTATAAAAAAATTATTGCAATATTGTTTAAATCTTCTTTCACTAGGTTTCAGTAATACTTGCATTAAATTATTTACAGTCCTCTCAGTATTAATTCTACATCACAAGAAGAAACAAGTCAAAATTAATTAATCTTAATGTATATTACAGATAATTATTAATTATGAGTAAAATATATAACACATAATATTAATACATTCTAACTACATAATAAAAATTAAGGAACATTACTTTTGTAAAATATTATTGTTAATGATAATTATAATAAACTATAGTATAATGCCTATATAATATATCGCTCCACGTGATTTACTAAAAGGTAAATTATTAATAATTCACTAATATAAACTTAGGAGATAAACGTGTCACTAGTAATAACTATAGCTAATCAAAAAGGAGGTGTTGGGAAAACTACTACTGCTATAAATTTATCTACAGCATTAGCTGCTGTAAAAAAAAGAGTATTACTAATTGATCTAGATCCTCAAAATAATGCTACTACTGGATTGGGAGTGTATTCTACAAATAATGGGAGCAGTTATGATTTATTATTACAATCTAAAACAGTATCTGAAATAATAATAGAGACATCTATACCTGGTTTAACTTTAATTCCTTCTAATATTAATTTAATTGGAGCAGAAATAGAATTAGTACAAGTATCTAATAGACAGAATATATTAAAGAAATCTTTAGAACCTTATACTGACATGTTTGATTATATAGTAATAGATGCTCCACCATCTATGGGAATACTTACATTGAATTCTCTTGTAGCTGCTGATGGAGTATTAGTTCCTTTACAATGCGAATATTATTCATTAGAAGGATTAAGTCAATTATTAAAATCTATTCAACAAATCAAAAAATCGTTTAACGCAAATTTAAAACTTTTTGGTATATTATTAACTATGTTTGACAAGAGAAATGCATTAAATTTGTCTGTAAGCAATGATGTAAGAGCCCATCTGAATAGCATAGTATTCAATACTATTATTCCTAGAAATGTTAAAGTATCTGAAGCGCCATCTTATGGTAAACCGGTATTAATATATGATTTTAAATGTGTTGGTTCTCAGGCGTATATGGAATTAGCTAGAGAATTCTTATTGAAAGAAAAGGAGTTAGGATGGCGAAAAAATTAGGTAGGGGATTGGCGGCATTATTCGGGGATATTATTATAGATAATGACAATACTAATAATAGTCCTATATTAATAGATATAGATTATATATATCCCAATGATTATAATTATAGAGATAGTATTACTGATGATAATATACAAGAATTAGTAGATTCAATATCAATGCATGGAATAATCCAGCCTATAGTTATTAAGAAAATAGAAGATAATAAATACATTATAATATCAGGAGAAAGACGATGGAGGGCTGCTAAACTAATTGGCATTAGTAAAATACAATCAATAATAATTAATACAGATAATAAAGAATGCAGAATACTAGCTTTAATTGATAATTATAATAGATTAAATATTAATCCAATTAATGAAGCTTTAGCAATACAGTATTTAATAGACAATTATAAATGTTCAATAAATGATATATCAATAATGATTTGTAAAAAGAAAAGTTATATAAATAATATATTAGGATTGCTTACATTAAGTAATGGTATCCAACAATTTATTAAAGATGGATTAATTAGTTATGAAAATGCTATACAATTAATAGGATTGGAAAACGCTGAGGAGATTGCAAATTTAATAATAAAAGGAAAATTAAGCTCAAGTCAAACAGCAATGCTTTTGAAAAAAAGTAGTAATCCAATAAGTAATAATAAAGAAGAAAAAATATATAACTCTAATATCATAGGAACTCCTATATTGCCAGTGAAAGATGAAGAATCTGAAGAAATAGCTAACAGAATAGAAAAAGCAATTAATATACCTACAAAATTAGTTATTACTAAAAGTGGTGGTAAATTAACAATATTATGTAAAACTTATGAAGAATTAGATAAAGTAGTTAATAAGTTAATTAATAATAATGACTAGTAAGATATCACTGTTCTTTAGAATATTTTTTAAAATTACTGCTGGATTTGTTGTATTAGGTATTTTTTGTGTCGCAGGAGTATTAGTATATTACGCTAGTGAATTACCAGATTTAAATAATATAAAAACAGCTATTAGAGTTCCATCTGTTGAAATACAATCTCGTAATGGCAAAGTATTAGGAAGTTATGGTGATTTATACGAAGAAGTAGTACAAATAAAAGATCTACCGCAACATGTTGTAGCTGCATTTATAGCAATAGAGGATAAAAGATTCTTTCGGCATTTTGGAGTGGATTTTATTGGATTAGCCAGAGCGATGTATAGGAATTACATTTCTCACAGTGTAATACAGGGAGGATCTACAATTACTCAGCAATTAGCTAAGAATATTCTTATAGGAGAAAAATGTGTAACTTATCATGATAAGTCAATAAGTAGAAAAATAAAAGAATTATTACTAGCTCTATGGTTGGAACATAAATTCTCTAAAACTGAAATAATGATGATGTATTTAAATAGAGTATATTTCGGTGCTGGTACTTATGGTATTGAAGCAGCAGCAAAAAAGCATTTTAATAAACATGCTACTCAATTAAGTGCATATGAAGCAGCATTACTGGCTGGTTCTCTAAAGGCTCCTACAAAATATAATCCTTCAGAACACAGATCGTATTCTAATAATAGAGCAATGTTAGTCTTAAGAAAAATGGAGGAACAAGGCTATATAAAAGACGCTAAAGCAATAGAAAAGGAAAATATAAATAAAGTAAAAGCTGAAAAAAATATTAGATGTGATAATTCTCAGTATTTCTGTAATTACGCTTACGATCAAGCTAAAAAAATACTAGGGGAATTAGATTCTGATATAGTAGTAATTACTACTTTCGATGATGATAAGCAAAAAATAGCAGAAGAAGCTGTTAATTATTACTATAAAAACGAAAGTAAAACTTATAAATTTAAACAAGTAGCATTTTTGTGTATTGATAGAGATGGTGCAATACAAGCTATGGTAGGAGGTATAGATTACCAAACAAATCAATTTAATAGGGTAGTACAGGCTCAGAGATTTCCAGGATCAGCTTTTAAAATATTTGTATATGGAGCCGCTTTAGAATATGGATATCAGCTATATGACCAAATATCAGATGAACCTGTATCAATAGGTTCTTGGCATCCTAAAAATTTCGGCTGGAAAACTAGAGGATCAGTTTCTGTATTATCTGGATTTTCTCATTCAATAAATTCAGTGTGTATAAGATTAGCTCAATCGGTAGGACTAAAAAGAGTTTCACAATTCTCTAAAAAATTAGGTATAACTAATGTGTCAGAAGAAGATATGAGTGTGGCTCTAGGAACTACTCCAGTAACATTAAAAGACTTGACAGGAGCATATGCAGCTTTTATGGATGGATATTTTGTAGCTCCTTATTGTGTCTTAGAAATAAGAAAAAAGAATGGAGAAGTAATATATTCACGAGAAGAACCAGAACCAATAGAAGTATTGGATGATGAAATACTAAATAATTGTAGAGATTTATTACATGAAGTTGTACAGGCAGGCACTGGAAGAGCTGCAAAAGTTAATAATGATGTTTATGGTAAGACTGGCACTAATGGAGAAACTGATGCGTGGTTTATGGGCTTTTATGATCCTGAAAAATATGAAGATGAAGGGTGTACTATAGGAGTATGGGTAGGTAATGATATATTGAATGAAAAAATGACTAGAAAATCTACAGGTGGTAGAATACCAGCTCGAATAGCTGCTAGATTTTTAAAAAATTTAACAGATTATAATAATAAAAATAGAAAAAATAAACCCAAGAAAAAAGAACAAGAGGAGGATGACGATGAAGAGGATGACAACAATATTAATAATAAAACCACAAAAAATAACAGTAAAATAAATAATATTAAATATAATACAGTTAAAAATAGCGAAAATAAAACAGAAGAACATAATAATCAATATGAAGATGAAGAAATAGATTATGAAGAGTCATGTGAAGACGAAAATACATATAATAATAAAGAAGAAAATATTAAGCAAATAGTAGAAGATAATAGTTCTCAAGAAGAAAACAATGTAATATTACTTAGTCCAGAATCATCAGAAAATAGGACCAATGACAAATTAGAAGAATTTGATGTACGTAACAAATCTAATAGCAAATTGGAAGATTTTTTAGATAGTATTGATGATTAAGGAACTTTTAATAATTTATAGTTTGTGTTACAATTAAAACTGTTTAGTTTTATTAGAAAAATCGTAATGCATAATAAAATAAGTTTTGTAATGCTTACATTGAACATTAGTGTAGCACTGTGTTCAAGTATTAATAATATTAATGCTATGGATAAGGACAAACAGGACGAAGAGCAAAATAAGATTAATTTTCATTAACAGTATATATGAGCACACAACAGAAAAAGATAATAATATTAGTACTGTTAGTAATGGTATAAATAACAATACTGAAGAGAATAAAATTAATATAAGCTTAGATAATATTAATCAAATTAATAATAACAGTACCCAAATAAATGATTATACAGATAAAAATAAGGAAGATAAGAGCAAGATCAATTTAGATAACATTGTTTCATCAGAAAATAATGTTGCTGACAAACTAAATAATGCTATAAGTGATATTAATAAAAATTTGTTAGATATTATTAATAATCATCCTGTATATCTATTACCAGAGGGTTTCAGTGACTCTTATGCAAATGAATTCCCTGTTGATAATATTCTGCGAATCCGCCGATATAATAATGATAACCATAATCTAATGAATAACAATAATATATTGAATAATAATCTAATGAATATTGTTAGGAGAAGAACAACTACAAAACAATTTGTTGACAATATAAAATCATTTGCTGTCCAAAGGACTAAAGATTATATTCCGACACAAAAACAAATGGATTTCATAATTGGAATATCAGAAGCAATCAGTACTCTTTCAGATATACCAAGTAAAATACATAACATAGCATTGTCATGTCGATGGTACAAGTCATATCAACCTTATATAAGGAACAAGAAAAATATAACAACAATAATTCCAGGATGCTGTCATATTAAAAAGCTGGAACACGAAAAATTTGGTTTACTTTTAACTAAAACTCCTTATTCAATCTTTTATAACTATCCAATAGTTCATATGAAAAACTGTGGGATTTCATATGCTGAGCTATTGAGTGCTTTAAATTATAATGTAGTAACACAGGTAATGTTTAATAATGATAATAACAGTTCACAATTAGCGTATGCTAACATTATAAAATGTATTGATGAGTGTTACAAATATAAAATATTAAATCATAATCAATACAAAAATATTTTGATATATATGTTATACATCAGTATATAATATTATATTAATACTTTGTTAGATAGTATAAAAGAAATCAGATCAAGAGAGGATAACTATTATGTAATAGATGCATTATTGAAAAGTGAACACTCGTTTACTGAGACTGTAAAAAATATGATAAATAATAATAAGAACACAAATCAATTGCCATTGAATGAAAAATGTTGTAATGACATTTTATGTATTATCTCAACACTAACACAAAAACTAATGTTACATATCCTACGCATGGAATTACCAAATTATAGATTAATTAAAAATCTTGATACAACATTATGTAATAAATTAACTATTGATATTATCATTCCAGCAATATTCTATAGTACAGTCTTTTCACCTCGTATAATATCAGTTCAAACAGAGAGTGTACAAATACAAAAACTCTTTAATTTACTGAATAATGAGATATCAAAGATGCAAATAGCTGAGAAATTTGATATTAAAAAGAATGCGCACACTGTAGTAGAAAATTTTTTCTCAGACTTGTATAAAAAGATTGCTTCAAAAGAAATACCTAGCTTAAAAACTAGAATAGGTCAAATGCAATATTATACAGACCTAAAAACTAATAGGAAAATTGTAATAGATAAAAAAGAAGATAATAATAATAATTATAAACAATACAAAAGCAATACAACAATCAATGGTAAGAATATTAATAGTGAATATATACTAAAAAACATTATGGCGTTTTTGCCTGTTAAGGATAGATATAATATAATAAGAATGTTAAGATCAAATTAAAAATAATACATATAAAATAAACTAAAATTATATTAATAACAATTATTAATACTATATTAATTTAGTAAAAGTATGGTATAGTTTTGTTTCTCATTAGTATAGTTACATTCTAGGAATTTATTTGAGAAACAAAATTATATAATATTATGATAACTAAACGAGGTAGTAAAAAAATATAAAAAACTAGAGCAACCAAAATAATAATAGAAAATAAACAAAACATTACGTAGTAAACACTCTAAATATTACTACGTAACCATTATAATATTCATGATGTTTAAATTGTTTAATACAATCAAACTATATTTATGTATAATTTAACTAATACTAATCAACATACTACTTTTTTCAAATTTTTATATTTGGTAACATTAATTACTTTTAGTATTACTCCTGTTATGTCAGTTTGGCTTCTGAAAGTAGTACAATGGAAGTTAAATTGCTGTTTAGCTTTATTTAATTCTACTTGATAATTACTTCCCTTATTAAATACTCCAGTAGATATATTCAAAGTACTCATTATTTCTAATAATTCAGATAACGATCCATAAGCTCTCGACACTGCTGTTATTGGAGTTTTTATTGCACTAGTATCGAATTGATATATATCTCCATTAAATATAGTATAGTCAAGTTTTAATTGCCGTTTTACATCTTTCAAAAATACTGACTTTCTGAAATCCTTTTCACATAATATTACATTCTTAAAACCATATATTGATAATATTATTCCTGGAAATCCAGCTCCTGAGCCTATATCTAATATTGTATGAGTGGGATCTATATAGTTTTTTAATTGTGCACAGTCTTCTATGTGTCTTTGTTGTAAGTTTCTAATAGTATCAACATGCACTAAGTTTACTTTTTGATTCCAAAATTTTAACAATGAAGTAAACTGATTTATAAGTTTATCAGTAGTCATAACTCTATACTATTTATAGTTCACAACTGTATATTAGCATAATATTTCATTTTGTGATATCTTTTTAAAAGTTGGTGTTATATTGTATATTACATCAGTTGAATAATTAATAAACTTTTTATTAATAATTGATATATTACTATATAAAATTTTAAATTGTTGTTGGGCTAAATTAATATTTTTAAATAGGTTACTAATATCACTAGTTAATATTGTTTTATAAACAACATTATTAAAATAATCTAAATTGCTAATTGATACTTCTGATAATTTATTATAAACATCATAAGTACAAATAAAATAATCACCTCTATAAGTTGGTATTGCTATTAATCCTTCATTATTATTATTTGCTATAATGGACAAATAAGTAAGGAAATTAGAAACTCCTATGAATTCAGTATTATTATTAACTATTTTTATACCTTTTATTATTGAATTAATAACCCTCAAGGTAGTAAATGATAAAGGCCCTGCTGAGTATATTATTTTTTCTAGTTTATAATTAGGCAAACTATTTTTAATATACATAGTTACTTTATCAGCCATTTTATTTAATTGCGATAACTTATAAGTATAAGAATTATCATTAGTATATATATAACAAAATTCATTATTTATAAAGAATGAAAAAATATTATTCATTGGATGATGTTTTATTATAATAAAAATATTAATGATATAATACCATAAAGCAAAAATATAGTAATGTACTATACACATTTTATTGTTCTACCAATAATATAGTATTTGTTCTTTTTATATCATTTCTTGGTGATATATAAATTGTATTTTGTTAAAATTAATAATAGAATATTATATACTGTAAAGCTATAAATTTTAATATATTTGATTACTCATAAATAAAAATTTATATTAAACTTGACTTTTCCCCTAATTAATATTAGATTAAAAATAAGGAGTATTGTAATTTAAAAGGATAATAATGAGTAAAAATTTCCTTAATTTTTTAACAACTTCAGTAATAATACTAAGTTGTGGAACAACTATAAATGGTAGTAGTTGTTATTGTATGGAATCGGAATTTTTTTATTATGGCAATCTATCACTAATAGAAATGAATAAGAAACTTCAGAATGAAATAAAAGAAGCCGGCCTAACTGTAGATAAGACTGGCCATATAATAATAGATGATATAGATGATGATAAGTTATTTAATCAAACAGATTGGTTAAGAAATCTACAAGTAGAATACAGTGATATATTATCAGTCTTGTTGCAACGCATGGGTGTCTCTGAGAAGACCACAAAAGACCTTAATAATTGTATGACATACTGCCTAAATATAGGTAGTATTATTGGTAATCGCTTAAAAATATTAATGTGTAGTTATGTCGAGAATAATTATATTAATAAAAACAGCTTCTTAAGATACACAAATGAATTAAGTAATGATATTATGAAGTTCTGCTTATTCCAAGAATTATTCCCAGTTGATGAGTATTATGATAATAATGATCATAAAAACTTAATAAAGAGATTGGATGCACAACTTTTTAATATTAATACCTTATTAAACAAAGTCAGGAATTCTTTATTGTATTACAACAGTGATCCCCAAAAGTGTCTAGAAACGAGCCAGGAATTAAGTGCACAACTTCCTGGGTTAATTTCCAACTGCAAAACATTATTAAGTAATACTTCTTCCAGTAATAATGATCAGCGTAAGAAAACTCATGATAGCTTTAAAAAGGACTTAATGTCACAACTTTCTAATATTATTTCAGGCTTACAACAATTAGACAGTGAGTTGTTTACTCATGCTAATGATACTGCCAACTTATTACAAGCTATCTCGGCTTCACAACCTATGGAAGTATTAACTAAGATTATGAAAGGAACTGGAGAAACCGTTAATATTAATACTAGTAATATACCTAATATTATATTGCAACAGTTGCTTAATTATGTAAACAATACAATACACTTAATCAGTATAACTTGTATGCAAAATATAAAAGAATATCTACCAGAGTCAATTACAAATAATACTATAAATGAAGAACCAATTATTGACAAAATAATGTTATGTGGTCAAAAAGTACTAAGCATAGTTTATAATTTCCAAGAATATCTTTCTATTATAAGCACAGAGAATGCTTTTAAAGAGACGTATAAAAACTTAGCAAAGGAAATTATTAATGAGAATATAAAGTTCTATATTACTAAGTTAAAAAATTTAAAAGACAAACTTCAACAAATGCAAGATGAGTATAATAATAACAACATTAAGAATATAAAACAAAACATTAATAATATAAAACAAATTGAAGATAAAAATATAACAGAAGGAAATAATAATTCAATACAAAATAACACTATTTTGCATGCAATTAATAACATTAATAATGGTGACCAAATGGAAAATATTAAACAACAAGTTGAAGATAGTAATATAAAGAAAGAAAATAATAATTCAGTACAAAGTGAATCTTTTGTTCAGTTAAGTAAAGCTATTAATAATGGTGAACAAGTTCATAACTTTGAACAAATTGAAAATAGCAAGAATATAAAACAAGATGAAGATAATAATATAAATGATTAAGATATTAGGCACTGCTGATATAGCGTGTGCCTTTT
>CAMJRB010000026.1 GCA_946408175.1 uncultured Holosporaceae bacterium | reverse complement strand
GAACAAAAAAATACTATTCAAAAAAATAATAATATAAATGATATTAATAAAAATGAAGAAAATAATAATATAAACAATACTGAAAATAGTACAAAACCATCCAGTAATCTTGATAATAATATCGACAATAAAAATTAATTAAACACAATATATAGAGTAGGTTTGTATTACTAAATGCTGTATTACAAACCTTATAACTGAACAGATAATATTTATCTATACATTATAGTGCTCAACTAGATTAATAATTATATGAGGAAATAGTTGCAAAATCATTTTGATAAGCAGTATTTAATCATCTTCAGTTTCCATTACTACATTTTCATGCTTCTAATGACAATTAATAGCAGATATAATGAAATAATACCAGCACAATGCTTATGCGCCGTTTTTACATATTATTTAATTAAAATTATCAATTTTTTATACACTCATTTAATGTGTATTATACATCCAATAAAACAATAATTTAACAGTATATAACTTATTACAAAATATATAATTAAACATTGTGAATTTAAATAATGTAAAGTTTAATATTATAATAAATATGAATTGACTTACATATTGTATTATTTAATATTGTGTTACTATATAATGTATAAATTTATACAACTAATCATATGACAATTTATGCAGTGGCAATGTCCGGAGGCGTAGATTCTTCTACCGTCGCTGCTCTTTTATTGAGGGAAGGACATGAGGTATTCGGAGTTACTATGTTAACTCAAGCAACTCCAGATTGCCAGAATGTAATAAATAATGCTTCTAAAGTTGCTAAACAACTCAATATTAAACATTATGTACTTGATATTATTGATGATTTTAAAAAAGAAGTTATAGATTATTTTATTAGTGCTTACTTACAAGGCACAACACCTAATCCATGTGCTATTTGTAATAAAAAAATAAAACTGAGTAAATTATTAATGTTTGCAAAAGAAAAGGGAGCTGATTACTTAGCTACTGGGCATTATGCAAGTATAGATTATATTAATAACACTTTATATTTAAAAGAATCAAAAAATTTATTAAAAGATCAGAGTTATTTTTTATCTCTTACAGATAAGGAGCATTTAAAGTATATTAAAACGCCATTGAGTAATATAACTAATAAATTAGAAACTAGAACTTTAGCAAAACAATTTGGATTAAGTAATTTTCAAGAAAAAGATAGTCAAGATATATGTTTTATTAAACATAATGATTATATATCCTTTATAAAGGATAATATTAAAAATGAGAAATTAATTAGTAAACGAGGAGATATCATATTACAAAATACTGATAATATAATAGCTCAGCACAATGGATTAATGAATTATACTATAGGCCAAAGAAAGGGAATAGGTATATCTTATAGTGAACCTTTATATGTAATTAATATGGATTATATTAAAAATCAAGTAACTGTTGGTACAAAAAAAGATTTACTTGTAAAACAATTTAAAGTTAAACAAATGAATTGGTTATTAGAGCACAATAACGATTTTGAATGTTATGTAAAAGTTCGTTCTGGACATAGCAAGTTTAAAGCCTTAATAAATATCCAGACAAATATTAATAATGTATTCCAGCATAATATTCAAGCAAATAATACCACTAAAGTAAATATTAATGTAGAGTACAATAGTAATATATGTGAGAATAATAATATGCAACATAATAATAACAAAGATGATTGTATTATGCATTATAATGAAATACTTGTCAATTTATTAGAACCAAATACTGTAGCTATATGTCCAGGGCAAGTGTGTGCACTATATAATGAATATAATACAGTAATAGGAGCTGGAATAATAGAAAATTTATAAAAACACTATTACAAATAAAAATATATAACAATATTTACAGAGTAATTCATATTACAGTATGGGTACACGGCATTAATTTTTATGTATTATCTTAAAGTATTAAAACTTAATTTTTACTTCTATTTTGTTTCATAATATAAAACAACATTATTGTTATTAATTAACAGTAGGTGCATCAAAACCCATGCACCTACTTTAACAGTATTTTGTATTTACTTAACTCTCCAAATAACAAACTAATATTTATAGATAGTCTACTGCTTTATCTATTTTTTGCTAATTCCATTACCATTTTTTATCTGTTCTATATTATATCTTAATAGTGCATCCGAATTCAACCAATATACACCATCGTTTATCTTTAACTGAAACTGACCGATATATTCTCCATTATGGTTTTGCAATAATATCGGAAACTGATATAGTGGTTTATGCGCGCTTATTTTTGTTACTACTTCTGATAATGATGAACATTCCTTATTAGCATTTGAATTTTGCTGATTATTGGTAATAATTGTATTTGCTTCGTTCATACTATCACAAAGCAGTATTAAATATATGTATATATTAGCATCATAATTCTCTAGCAGATTTTTTAAATGAGATAGTTTCTTGCATCGTTCGTTAATTTGATCCTTATCTTGGCCTGTACTTTTTTCTTTGATACACGTATAATAATCATATAATGCTGTTGCCAAAATTAATTGATCCTGTCTGGCTATGCCTTCCAGCTCATTGGATACTGACTTAACATGCAAGAATGCATCACATGTTGCAGCATAGCGATGAGAAAAAAATGCCGAGTATGGATTGGTCTGGAATGAATCTAAATCTATAGTAGATAAATTATTAGTACTATCTGTATCGTGCAACGTTGTAGTAGTATGCATATTACTTTGCAGTTGCATATTTTTATAATTAAAGAATTTGTCTTTAATTCTTATATGATAATTCAGTTCATGTTCGTCAAAGCATAACTCGATACAATAACAACATTCATCATCTTTGTTTTGTAGCATTATTTCTTTGTTTAGTATTGCACTTTCTTGTACTATTGACATGGCATTTGATAACATATCATGAATATCTTGGTTGTTTTTTATTATTTTGTTTATCGCATTCAAAGCATAACCGATCATATACAAATTCTCTACTATATCAGTCTTATTTTCCTTTATAAGATCGATTACATTTGAGATACTATTTGATTGCTCTTCGTAAATTTTAATTGTTTGATCATTAATTTTATTATTGTTATTAATTTGATTGTTATCAATTTGATTTTTTGTCATTTTATTTAAAGCATAACCGATCGTATACAAATTCTCTACTATATCAGTCTTATTTTCCTTTATAAGATCGATTACATTTGAGATACCATTATCGGCCTTTTCATAAAAGTTGTTAATTATTTTATCATTAATTTTGGTATTCTTATTATCATTTGCATAGTCTAGCTTCGATTTATAATAATTACGTAATACATCAAACACAGTAATTATGGTGCATTTTACTATGGTTTCTAACGACTTATCAAGTACACTGTACGGCTTTTGATCAATACATGCCTTGAGTTGCTTTGAACCTACCTTTATATCACCACACCAATCAAAATATGATGCATTTTCCTGAGATGAAGCTAGCTGAAATTGATTTACTACTACCAAAGTTGCAACTAGTGCAAGTTTCTTGAAGTTTAACATAAAACTATAAAATAAAACATTAACTATACTATTATTCTAACATATAATTAATGAATATGTATATTATCAATTAACTGTTTTTACAAAATTTATTCGATTATTTATTAATACCAATTCTAAAACTCTTGTGCTAAAAACGATCTAACAAAAAAAATATACTCAATTTGCACGATTAATAACATTATTATAACTTGACACTCATAAGCAGCACATAACAACAACTCAAGTTAGGAAAATTAGTAATAAGAATTTCCAGTACCAGCTTATAATCGACTACAATTCTAATAATTTATAAAAGCAAAATAATCTAATGCTCTAACATTTATTAGAAATTGCATTAAGTTCTAATTTATTTATTTCTGAATTTATATTGTTTATTATTTGACTTTTATTATCACTAGTTAAAAGTTCTTCTATATTTTGCCCAACAATTTCATAAATTCTATTATTATTCTGTAATTGATTATCAGGAATATTTGATAATACATAATCACTAATTGATATTTCTTTATTTGCTGGTCTATCTGCTCCAATCCTTATCCTCCAATATTCATTAGTTCCTAACATTTCATCTATATTCTTAATACCATTATGACCACCACTACTACCACCGAATTTTATTTTAATTTTATTTAGTTTTAAATCAATATCATCATGTATTACCAATATATTTTTTGTTTGTATATTATAATAATCTTTAACTTTTTTTACTGCTACACCAGACAAGTTCATATACGTCTGAGGTTTTATAATGATTATTTTATTATTATTAATTACTTTGTCAGTAATTAAAGTGTTAAACTTCTTATTCACAGTATATTCTGGAAAACCCAACAAGGTAGCAAGATAGTCAACGAACATAAAACCAATATTATGAACAGTTTTAATATACTGACTATCAGGATTCCCTAATCCTACTATTAAATAAATAGTAGCTTTTAACATTATTTACTATTTTCAGTTGTTGTTGATTCTGTAGTTGCAGTACTTTGTGATTTATCATCCACAGTTGATACATTGGAGATTACTATAGTGGCTAATACTGCATCCCTTTCAGGATTTACAGGTTTCACACCAATTGGTAATTGTATATTATCCAATAAAAAGCTTTCACCTATTTCCTTACCAGTCAAATCTAATTCTATTTTTTCTGGAATATTTTCAGGATCAACGTAACATTCCAGTTTATGAACAACAAGGTTAATAATACCTCCTTTTTTAATACCTGGAGCTTTTTCTTCATTAATAATCTCCACAGGTATTTGAATTTTTACTTTAGATCCCTTAGAAACCCTCATAAAATCAACGTGTATAACTCTGTCTGTAACAGGATGATATACTACCGCTTTAGGCAGTACTCTTTCAGTTTTATCACCTATATTCAGAGTCAATACACTATTGAAAAATGAAGCACTAGAACATTCTTTTGTTAATTCTTTTTCCGAAACTGATATCATAGTTGCTTCTTCTTTGTTGCTTCCGTATATTATGCCTGGTGTAAGTCCTTGTAATCGTAATTTACGCGCTTCTCTAGTTCCTTTTTCTTTTCTAATTTGTACTGTCAAATTTAAATTCATAAAATTATCCTTTATTAATATATAATTGGTAAAAACAAATGGAAATATATTCCAAATGTCTAGTTTACTTCTACTACATATAGTGTATCATATAAGATTATGTCCTCCAAATTATATTTTTCAGCCCATTTATATAAAACATATTAAAGACATTAATAATATACACATTTTACATTTAAAAGATAGTTAAATTATTACATTTTAGTTAAGTACTACTTTATAATATTGTTCAATTAAATTATTAAATAATATGAAATCCTATTATAAATATGTGTTACATTTAAAGTATATATATAATATCACTTACAAAAGAGGGAAATATGCAAAATGAAAAATCAGAAAACGCCCAACAAAATAAAAGAGGAAACAATGAAATACAGAACGAACAACAGACAGAGAACCACAGTAAATCAACTGAATCCTTGGAGACTAATGAAAATAGTAAGGAGAACAGTGAGTATGATAAAGAAACTAATGTACCTAATAAAGAAATAAAAGATAAATATAAATCGCAAATGATGCAAATAGAAGAAATGAACAAATTAATAGTCAATTTAAAAGATCAATTATTAAGAACTATTGCAGAATTACAAAATGTAAAGAAACGAAATGAAATAGAAAAAGTTAATATATCTAATTTTAGTATTACTGCATTTGCTAAAGATGTATTATCAATAAGAGATAATTTATGTCTAGCTTTGGCGAATTGTAAAGATCAATCGGATGTTATTGTTGATGGGGTAAAAATGACTCTAAAGCATCTGGATAAGATATTAGAATCCTATAATATAAAAATAATAGCATCTCTTAATAAGCCATTTGATCCTAATTATCACCAAGCAATGAGTGAGGCTGTAAGTGATAAAGAACCAGGCACTATAATACAAGTCTTACAAGATGGATTCATGATAAAAGACAGACTACTAAGACCAGCTTTAGTAGTAGTTGCTAAGAGTAAATAAAAATGCAATACAAATTGAAAATATATAATACATTAAGTAATAAAATTGAGGAATTTATTCCAATTAATGCAAATTGCGTTGGTATGTATGTTTGTGGCCCTACCGTTTATGATAGAGCTCATATAGGAAATGCAAGACCAGCAGTTGTTTTTGATGTACTATATAGATTATTACAGTATTTATATAATAATGTTAAATATGTTAGAAATATAACTGATGTAGATGATAAAATATATAAAGCTGCTAAATCAAAAAATATTAGTATTAGTGAATTAACTGAAAAAACAACTAAAATGTATCATGGTGATACAGAAGCTTTAAATGTATTGCCTGTAACTATAGAACCTAAAGCTACTGAGCATATTAACGATATTATAGAATTTATCCAAAGAATTATTGATAATGGCAGTGGATATATTTCTAATAATCATGTATACTTTGACATAAGTACATTTAATAATTATTGCAAATTATCAAATAAAACATTAGAAGATTTAATTAATGGTGCTAGAATCGAAGTATCTCAAAATAAAAGACATCCTGGAGATTTTGTATTATGGAAGCCAATTGATACAGAATTTCCTATAGGTTGGGACAGTCCTTGGGGAAAAGGCAGACCTGGATGGCATATAGAGTGTTCGACTATGTCTTATAAATATTTAGGTTCTAAATTTGATATACATGGCGGAGGCTGTGATTTAATATTTCCTCATCATGAAAACGAAATAGCCCAGTCTTATGCTGCAAATAAGCAATTAATGGCTAATTATTGGATACATAATGGTCATGTAATGATTAACTGTACTAAGATGTCTAAATCTTTAGGTAATTTCTGTACTGTAAGGGAAATATTAAATAAATTTAATGGAGAAACTATAAGACTAGCTTTATTAATGACTCACTATAGAAGCCCATTAAATTTTTGTAGTGATTTATTACAACAAGCTAAGAATATTTTAGATAAATGGTATAAAGTATTATTAGATAAAGAAATACAGGATACAAAGCAAGTAGATACTGATATATTGAATAGTTTACTAGACGATTTAAATACTCCTCAGGCAATATATAATATATCTTCAATGATTAAAAATAATAGTAATTTGAATATATTAGTTAATACTTGCCGAAGATTTTTGGGTATATTAACTAAAAATCCAAATAATTGGTTTCATTGTAGTAATATTAATGAAGATTGGGTATTAGAACAAATATCATTGAGAAATATAGCCAAGAAGAATAAAGATTATAAAGAAGCTGACAGAATACGAAGTCTATTATTAGAAAAATGCATAGAACTAGAAGACACTCCAAGTGGTACACAATGGAAACGAAAATAAAAAATAATATATTACACTATAATGTTAATGTAGTGTTGTAATAATTTGTTACATATAAAATTTATATTATAATAGAGTGCAGTATAATTGTTGAATTTGAAGTGTATTTTTATTATTGATAGTGTTAAGTAGTAAAATTTTATTATATGGTGTTATATTGTTCTGCAACTGAGTTATTATATATAGTAATAAGTTGGGCACTGTCAAGTAGTTGTGTATTATTTTATTAAGATTAATTTATAAAATGAAAGAGAAATTATTATTATATACTGTTACTTTCTTGGGTACTGGGTTATTATCTAAAAAAATGCCTGGTACCATAGGATCCTTAGCTGCTAGTATCTTGTCTTATTTATTGCCTAAATATAGTTTTGTATTTTATATAATTTCATTAGGACTGTTTATTATTGGAACTATTACGAGTCAAAAATATGTTACAAGATATCCAGATAACAAAGATCCAGGATTTATAGTAATAGATGAAGCTTGTGCAATATTCCTATCTAACGCCATATTATTGGATATTTTAGAATACAGTTATATTGTATTTCTTTTATCTTTTTTGTTTTTTAGATTATTCGATATATTAAAACCATTTCCAATACGTAATATAGAATCATATTTTAAAAATAAAGAAAAACTAAATGGTCTTGGTATAATGATAGATGACATTATAGCAGTAATTCCAACAATATTAATAATAATATTAATTACTTATTTAATACAGGAGTATGGCATATATGGATTGTAAAGAATTAATTTATACTGAATTAAAATATATCTATTAAAATATTTAAATTTAGATCAATTAATATCAAAAAGCCTACCTATAATATTGTAATTATAGATAAGCTAAACTGATTTACTATGCAATCTTCCTTACAATATTGGCATCCTGGATTTTAAACCCATTCAAAAATACTTGCATTTTATTATCACTTCTTATTATTGGATTGATGTTAGATTGCATTACATATGGTATATTTAGTTCTATTGTATCAAATCCTGCACACTGAATTGTATAGTTTCTAAAATTTGTTGTATTATCAGAATAGTTAAGCACTATATGATGATACTCACTATTGTTATCAACACGATTCTTATAATTACTATTTGAATTAATAAAAGTGAGTAATTTAACATTGTCATTTACATCAAAGCCATTCAACCACACTGCTTTATTCTCAGTATCAAGGTATACACCATCAATTTTTATATTTTGCTGTGTTATATCCTGCATTCTCCTTGGTAAGTCTTCTATATTATCTATTGACTTTTTGTTAGTATTATAATATATAAATGTAGTCTGTTTTACTGGATTTTCTTTAAAGAAATTATACTTAATATTATTATTTTGTATTGGCTTTATATTAAATGTATTATAAAGAGTTTGTATTGGTTTTTTGTTACAGGATTTATATTTAAAATTAATATTTTTCACTGGCTTTTTGTCAAATGATTTACATTTCAATTGCTTCGCATTAAAGATATTATGTCTAAGATTAATATTTCCTATTGGTTTTGTATTAAATGCATTATAACTATTTTTTATTGGCTTTTTCTCAAAGACATTGTCTTTAATATTAATGTCTATTGTCTTTTTGTTAAATACATTATATTTACTATCTATTGTCTTTTTGTTAAAGACATTATTACTATTTATTTTCTTTTTGTTAAAGGCATTATTAATATTTATTATCTTTTCATTAAAAGCATTATCTTTAATATCTATTGTCGTTACTTCACAAGTAGAATATTGAATCTCGAATTTATTTTTGGGTAATAATTCCATAGTAAATTCTGTTGCTATACTAGGAGATGCAAAGATGCCTAATATTGTAAATAAAGTTAATAAGTAGTTAATTTTCATTTTAGTCCAAATTTTATCATCCAAACCCACTTTAGCATTCTAGCATGTTATATATGTTCAAAACAAGAATAAAATTGTTTTTTTATTATTTTTTTGCTTAAAATTAGCTTATAAATTTAAATACATGGTGATGTGCCATAACTAAATATCTATAATATATCTTTCAAAATTGTACAAAATAAACGTTATCTAATATTTATCAATTTTCATCATTTATTATTTTATATATAAAATATACATTGTAAGTTGTATAAACCATTACAAAATATATTTTTTTTAATTTGTAATTAGTAAAAATTAATCAGTTTATATATTTTTTATGAATTAACGATTAATACATATTTATAACTTTTGTTATTGTGTTAATTTATATAATTTTATTCTTAGAATATTCTGCCCTTATGTTGTTTGAATTTATTATGGTAATTATATACTGTGATTATTTGTTATATGAATATAACATTCTGCTGTTATTTGCGGTTTTGTTGTTAATTCTATATGATTTTTTTGTAAAACCACTTCTGATATTCCACCTTCTTGAATGAGAGTTATACTATTGCCAGAACAAATTTTTATATTGTTATCACAAATATTAGGTACAAATTCGCTAGTGTTATGTTTTCTATTTTCTTTACATTTATTACTGACATAATGTTTTGTATCATTAATACTAATTCGGTTCTTCAAATAAAAAGCTATAGCTATAGCTCCAGAACCACAAGCTAATGTCCTTCCTGCTCCTCTTTCATATGTAATTACTTTAACAATATTATTATGCTTATGTTCTTTTACATAATTAAAATTTGATTCATTATCACAAGTGTTTAAAATAAAGTCTGAAGTATAATCAATCATTTTATTTTTTATTTCTGTATTAATTTCATCTATATTATTTATTTCTTTTATAAAATGTATGTTACATTCTGGATATTGTTTTTGTATATTTTGTAAATCCTTTAATGCTTCTATACAATAGACTTTATGATAATTTCCAGTACATATAATATCATTATTAACATAATAAGGCATGGGAAAGCTTATATTTACTTTATTATTATTTATAATTAACTTATATCGATTATTAATAGACTGTTGTGAGGTTTTGTTACTTTTATTTTCGTTATTAGTATTTACTTTGAAATTATTTTCATATTCATTATTAAATTGATTATTATTTGTACATACTTCAGAAAAACAGTTATCCATAGAGTTATTAATAAAATCATTAATATTATTAAAGGTATTACAGCTAGTTGTATTGCCACTCCTTTCTGATTTATTAACAGAATTATTGCTATTTATATTATATAATGCATGTGAATTTTTACCAATCAATTTTGATACCTGTATATATATTGTATGTAAATTTTTGTCTATATATTTATTTACAAATAATGCAAAAGCACAAGAGCCATTACCGCACATATTAGCTAATGATCCATCGTTATTGTAAAATTCCAAACAGAAAATATTATAATTAATTCTATTAAACATTATTAATTGATCACAACCAATGCCGTAATGTCTGTCACATATTTGTCTTATTTGCTTATTATTTAATACTGTATTAGGTATTATTAAAAAATCATTCCCATTAGTCTGAGCTTTTATTAATGTTATACGCACTTATATTACCTCCTTTATTATTTATTATTAAATAATTATTATATTATATAATATAATCCTTTAGTTTATAATTAATTCATTTTTCCTTATTTATTTACTTGATATCTCCTTGATAAAAGTAATAGTTTTGTAACAATAATATATAGTTACATAATAGTATTATCACATTGTTTATCTGTACTGGTAAATATAATATATCTCACAGAATAGTAGAATATATTATTATACTTCTATTTTTACCCATTTATTAGATTTATATCGCTTAAATAAAACTAATGAACAAGCTATATCAGCAATAGTATATAACAGCCACATTGTTGATACTGATAAATTTTCAGTATTAATTATAAAATATATTGGAATAGCTAAAAATATAAATAAACAAGCACATATTGTAGGCATAGTATAATTCATGTCTCCACCAGCTGCTAATATACCAACTTCTATCCATACTATGCCATCGAATGTAAAACAAATAGCAACTAATTTTAATATATCCAAAATATCTTTATGTAAATCTGAACTAATTTCACTTACATTTACAAAATTATTAATTATTAAGTCCGGCAATAATAATATAAATGTAAATAACATTAATATAAAGATTAAATGTATATTTATACTCTTTTTGAGTAATATTGTTATTTTACTTTTAAGACTGGCACCTAATAAATTTGCAGTAATAGCTAATACTCCTTTCTCAAAACCAGCACCCAAACATACTAAAACACTCCAAACCTCAGATGCTATAGTTTGAGTTAAAGCTTTGTCTTGATTTGTTTTAGCTAATATATAATATATAGAACTAAATATACTGGATTCAATTATATTAGCAATACTTGCCAATATTCCTAATTTTAAATAACTTAATAATCTTTTAATTCGTAATTTACATTTTAATGTTCCATATTTTAATCTAATATCTTTCCTAAAGAAAAAGTAAGATAAAAATATTACTTCTGAAAAACAGGCCATTACTGTTCCTATAGCTGCTCCAGTAGTTCCATAATTACAATAGAAAATTAAAAATATATCTAAAATAGTATTAACTATAATAGCAATAAAAGAAGATGCAGAGACAATAAATCCTTTACCAATAGATACTAAAAAATAACTCAAAGCTACTTTTATACAAAACAATGGAGAGCATCCTAGGACTATTTTTAAATATTGTGTACCATACGATTGTAAGCGTTCTGGTATACAGTAAGGAGCTATTATATAAGATAGTGGTATTGATATAATAAATAGCGATAAAGAAAACCAAATCATTTGCCATACTGGTATGCCTGCTAATTTATACTTGCCAGATCCATTATATTGACCGACTAATGTTCCAGTAATCATTATTAATGATATAGTGGAAACCTGAAAAACATTACACCAAGTCGCTGCAGATGCTACAGCCGTCATAGCAATAGTTGAATACTTAGCTAATATTAAAACATCCAACATACTCATTATTCCAGCTGATAAGGCTGACAGTATTGTGGGCGAAGATATTTTTAATATATTTAAATAACTAATATCAGTTAATATTTTATTCGTCAATTAAAATTACTCAAAAATTTATTCGAACTATAGATTAATTATACTGTATTGGTAATGATTCAATTCACGACCAGTTTATTGCAAATTATACTTTTCTTTATAATTATTGTAATAATAGATACTAAAATTTTAAATAGAATAACTATTATCTTTATCCATTTATATAATTTTATATCCAATGAATTATAAATAGATATATTTACTTGCTATATATTCTATATAGTATACTTCTAATTTTTTGACTTATATAGAATCAATAAAAGTAATCTGTTAGTTAATATAAGTATTATAATAATACATATTGGTTTTATATAAAATATCATGCGTCACTATTTATTCTTTATAAAAAATAAAATGCATGCATTGGTTGTTATAATAGCTATTTCTTTAAATAATAATATTAGTATATTACTATATATTTTGTATTACTTTATCAATAACATTACTACTCTAGCGGATATAAATATTACACAGAACAATTTCTTATATCAATATAATCCCGTCCATAAATATTTTGTATAACATATATTTTTATAGAACAACACATTACATTAATACAATTTTAGTTTTTCTGTGTATAGATTACACAAATGTAGTATGTCACATTATTCTATATATCGATTTTTATCCATCTATTTGATTTATACCTTCTAAATAGAAGCAATACATTAGCAATTGTAGCTACTGTATACAATAACCAAACTGTTTCAACCAACATATTTGATGTGTCCATTATACAGAATATTGGAAGTGCAACAAATACACCCAAACAAGAAGCTATAGTTAACATCATATAATTCATATCTCCGCCAGCTTCTAATATTCCAGCTTCTATCCACACTATTCCATCAAAAACAAAGCATAACCAAGCTATCTTAAGAACATTTAGTAAATGCTGATGTAACTCAGTACTAATTGTATTAATATCTACATAATTATTAATTATAAAATCACTTGAAATCAATATAAGTATTAATAATACTAAAGCATTAAAAAAATGTATATTTAAACTTCTTTTAAAGAGTACACTAATTTTATTTCTTAAATTAGCACCTAGTAAATTAGCAGTAATAGATAATACTCCTTTTTCTATTCCAGAAACTACACAAATCAATAGACTCCACAAATTAGATGCGATTGTTTGAGTAAAAGCCTTATCAGTACTTGAGCTAGCCAGGATATAATATATAGAACTATATATAATAGATTCAAATACATGTCCTAAACTTGAAAATACTCCTAATTTTAAATATCTACATAATTTTTTTATTCGCAATTTACAATTTAATGTTCCATATTTCACTCTAATATTTTTGTTAAAGAAAAAATAAGATAAAAATATTATTTCTGACAAACCTGCCATTATTGTTCCTATAGCTGCTCCAGTAGTTCCATAATTACAATAGAAAATTAAAAATATATCTAAAGTAGTATTGACTATAATAGCAATAAAAGATGATATAGATACAATAAATCCTTTACCTATAGATACTAAAAACGAACTCAAAGCTACTTTTATACAAAATATAGGAGAAAAGCCCATTACTATCTTTAAATAAGGTATTCCATACTCATATAGATTTTTAGGTATACAATAAGGAGCTGTTATATAGGCTAATGGCATAGATATAATAAATAAAGATAAAGAAAACCAAATCATTTGCCATACAGGCATTGCTGCCAACTTATATTTTTCAGCTCCGTTATAATGCCCTACCAATGCTCCAGTAATAAATACTAAAGCAATAGTAGAACATTGAAAGGCATGACACCAAGTAGCAGCCGAAGCCGCTCCAGTCATTGCAATAGTCGAATACTTAGCTAATATAACTACATCTAATATACTCATTATACTAGCAGACAATGAAGATAATATAGTTGGTGCTGATACTTTTATTATTGTTGAGTACCTAACATCAGTTAATTCTGTTGTCTTCATTAATAATTATTTATATAATGTATTTTACAACAATATTTTAACACAACAAACTAACAAGTACTATACATTTATTATCAAATAAATATAATATAACTCTAATATTAAGCTGCTTCTTGTAATGTCGTTTCTATTCTTTTAGTAACATCTTCTAATTCACTCTTCTCAGCTATTGATATTTCCGCAGCTAATCTTTCTAAAGCTTTCTGGTAAATTTGTCTTTCACTAAAAGACTGCATAGATGTTCCTCCAGTTTTATGCAGTTCCTTTAATGTTTCAGCCAGTGCCATAGGATCTCCTGAATTTATTTTTGTGTCATATTCTTGAGATCTTTTACTCCACATCATTCTCTTTTTCTTTGCTTTTTGAGATAAGCTACGAAAGATTTGCTCTAGCTCCTCTTGAGTTACAGTATTTCTTAAACCAGCTGCTATAGCTTTTTTTACTGGTAATTTAAGTGATAATTTATTCTTTTGGAATAATATAACATAAAATTCCATCTTTTCTCCATTAACTTCTATAGTATCTATACTAGTTAATTGTCCAACACCATGGGACGGATACACCACCCATGATCCTACTTCAAATAATTTTCTTACAGTCATATTTTATTATTCTAAAGCATAATCATTAATAATTTAATAACACAAAATGAGAAAAAAAACAACTACAGTCCATATCTTTAGTAAAAAGAAAGTAAATAATTGTTAATTTTGTGTTAAATTACTAATTATATTAAGTAAACCATCTATTAATTTCATTTGATCATTATTAACATTACACAAAGGCTCTCTAACAATATTTTTTATTAGATTCATTTTACTTAATATATATTTTATTGGGATAGGATTAGTAGTAACTGAAATTACTTTACTTATATAAGGTACTATTTGTGATAGTTTTTTAAATGTTATTAAATCATTATTATTCCAACTATTAATAATATTACTTATTTCTAATGGATATATATTAGCAGCTGCTGATATAGCTCCACAGGCCCCATGAGCTAAACAAGCTGGTAAAGTCCCATCATCTCCTGATAGTATGTTAATACTAGGAAATTCTTTATGTAATATGGATAAAGTTTCAAAATTTTTAGTGGAGTCTTTTATAGCTACTACATTTGGTAATTCAAAAATTTTTCTTAAAGTATCTAGTTCTATATTTACAGATACTCTACTAGGTATATTATATACTATTATCGGAATATTCGTATTATTACTTACTTTTTCAAAATGTTTAAAAATTCCTTCTTGATTAGGTTTTACATAGTAAGGAGCAGTAACTAATACTCCATTAGAACCCAAATCGCTAGCTATTTTGGCATTTCTTACAGCTTCTGGAGTAGAACAAGAACTACATCCAACTATTACTGGAATTTTATTATTAACACTTTTTATTACAAAATTTATAATATCTATACGTTCTTCATTAGTTAGTAATGTACCTTCTCCAGTGGAAGCGCATATTAACAATCCATCTATATTAGGTTTATAATTGCTTTTTATATCTGTAGTATTTTCTATACTTGTTTTATTAAAATAAATTCTTTTATTAGATTCTATTTTGTTTATATTTAATTCTTGTTTATTATTAACCAATTTGTTTGAGTATATGTTTTGTTCATTCAAGTTTCCTTGTAATGGATTATATTTTGAATACATTTGGTATTCTAATATTTTTTCTAGACTTTCATAATCTACTGATTTATTAAGATTATCTAAGAACGGTGTAACTAAAGCTACTAATGTGCCTTTAAACATAACGATGCAATACTAAGTTTTAATAATTTTAGCACAAAATTAACTATTACTTAATCATTACAGTATATTATAATAAATATCATGTAAATTGTTATTCTATAGGAAAATAATAGTGAAGAAGTTATTATTAATAATATCTAGTATAGGAATACTATATACATTAAATTCTTATATATATGCAGATAATGCCAATAACAGCAATACTAATAAATCTGATAATACTAATAAGCAAAACAATAACAATAATACAGATGTATCAAAACATGATAAGGACAAAAAAGATAATGATAATAAAGATAAATCAAATAATAATAAGGACAACAACAAAAATAAAAAACAAAAAGAAACTAATAATAAAAAAGAGCAAGACAAGAAAAAAACTAATAGTATAGAAGAGAATAAGAGAAACAATAAAGATACTACGAAGAATAACAAAGAGAATATAACAGATACTAAGAAAAATAATAATACAGAAAAGAAAGAAAAGAATGATAATACCAAGGAAAATAGTACACAAAATAATACAGATAAAAATATTTCAGAAATAGACGATAATAAGAAGACAAGTAATAATAAAATAGAAAATAATAATACTAATAATGAAAAGCAAGAAATAAATAATAAAACAATAAAAAACAATGATGATACTTCTATAAAGAAAAAGGATAATACAAATATAGAAAATACCGATAATAAAAAAGATTATAAAAATAAAAAAGAAGATAATGATAAAAAATCCAAGAAAGAGAATAGTACTATAACTAATAGTAAAGATAATATCAATAACAAAGACAATAAAGAATCTAAAAAAGAAGAACAATCTAATGAAACAGTAAATAATAAAGAAGATAGTACAAAAGAAAAGGATAATAAAACTATTACTAAAGGCATCCAGAATGGACCCCAGAAAAAGCAAATAAACAGTAAAACATTACATAATAACGAAAATAATGTTAAAGAAACAGATAGTAAAGAAAATAATAATGAAGGAAAAAATAAAGAAATTAACAATGAAATATTAAAAGAAATTAATCAGAATAAAAATAAAGAAATTAATAAGAAAAAAGAAGAAAATAAAAATATTCCGCAGAAACAACAGAACGAATATAAAGTAAATAGTAGGATGTATGACAGTGAGTACAATGCAAATAAAAATGAAAATAACAATGAATTTATAAATAATGAACAAAATAATAATTTTGAAAATAACAATAATACACAATTTGATCGAGATAAGAATATAGAGTGGGATAGTCTAGAACCTTTTAATTATACAGAAGCGATAGATAACAACATGCCCGATTCAAATAATTTGAATATAGATGATATAAATAATAATGGAAGAAGTCCAAATAAGTTGGATGTAGATAATATAAACGATAATAGAATAAATTCCAATAATTTAAAACTAGAGAATATAGATAATAAGAGACAAACTGCAAATAATTTAGATATAAAAGATATAGATAATAATGAACATATTTCAAATAATTCAGATTATTTACAGACTACACAGGATTTCCATAATGATTCAAACGATATAGAGAAGTATAATATAGATGATATTGATTATAATAATAAAGTACTAGAACCAATAAATAAAGCTAATAATAAATCCGAAATATTAAATAGTAATGAAGTACAAAAGCGGGAAGGATACGGATTATATTCTACTAATAACACTAATGACAATATAAACAATACTAATAATGAGTATTTATCAACTTATAATAATGACTATTTACAAAATAATGAAAGTAAAAATAATATCGAACAATTAAATAGTAATAATGACACACCATTGCAGAGAGATATCATGAGTGTAAATAATAAACAAGTACGAGGTAATGCAAGAAAGTTTAATAACAATATAAACAATAATAATAAATCTTTATCCAATGATAATAATAAATATTTATATAATGATATTTATGATATAGATAATAAACAAGTACAAAATAATGCAAGAAAGTTTGATAACAATACAAACAGTAGTAATAAGTATTTATCAAATGATAATAATAAATATTTACATAA
>CAMJRB010000025.1 GCA_946408175.1 uncultured Holosporaceae bacterium | reverse complement strand
ATTTATATTATTTATATTATTTATATTATTTATATTATTTATATTATTTATATTACTTATGTGATTTATATTATCTGTATTCTCTATATTATTCACATTATTTGTTTTATTTATATTATTGTCAATGTATTCACATTGTTGTATTACTTGAGTAAAAACTTGAATACTATTGTCTTGTTTGGTCTGTTTCTTTATACAATTAAAATTATTACTAGCATAAGTAGGTATAGATATTATAAGTATAAACGGTAAAATTTGTTTTAACATAATGTAAATTCTTATAAAATTAAACCCTAATTTGATAAAATTTTATCATAAAAACATATTATATTGATACTTCAATATACAGATTTTTCTAACAATATCATATTAAAGCGGAATAATTTTATAACAACAAAACTATGAAGTATTAATAATAAATACGTGGAGCAATTTACTTTAAATATAAAAACATTACGTATTAAGGATAAATACATTAACTATAGGACATAATACAGAGTAAAGAATACACTCTAATTTAGATACAATACTACTCTTTATTTCTTCTAAATAATTTCCTTTGTTTTTTAGTTTTCTTTTTATTATCTGTTAATGTATCGTTATTACCATCTGGTTCGTTTTCACTCTCTTCTTGATTACTACTTAATTCACTGGGTATCATTTTTTCGTTCTGTTCAATAATTTCTCCTTCAACATTGTCATTACTATTATTATCATCACTGATATTAAAATCGTCACGGCTACTACTACTGCTATTGCTATTATCGTTATTACTATTGCTACTGCCAGTATGCATATCATTAGTTTTATCCACACTGGAGATGTTTTCATTTGTGATAACTTCAGTTGTATTACTTTGAGTCGCATTATTATTTATAATGTTATTACTAGTTTCTTCTAATATTTTATCATTAATATCTATTACACTAGTAATACTATTTTCTTTATTCTCATTTTCTTCATCAACTATTAAATTAATATTTTTACTATTATCATCAGTAATATCTTGGTTTATTTCATTATCCGCATTATTATTATACTCAGGATTTTGGCAATCATTCGTTATATTATTGTTTTCAATATTGTTTGTTTCATTATTCTCCTCAGTATTTGATATTGTTTCTGAAATACTATTTAAATCAGTAGTATTACTTTCTTTAGTTCCTAAACTACTTACAACTACAGTTTCTTTTTCTTGCAATTTAGAAGCTTTGACTTTTTCTATTTGATTTTTTATAGTATTTTTAGACCTATAAATTAGTATTTCAACAAATTTTGAAAACCTTCCTGAAAATATTACTTTCAATATTGAATTAGGTGAGTTGTCCCCAATAAATGATAAGTTCCTAGTTTTCTTAGATAATGTTATAAATAACGGACTAATGGATAATGACAAAGCAGTAATACAAACTATTAATTTCTGTCCATAAGTGCCAATAATACCTGACTGAGTAGCAACAGTTGCCAATACTAAAGAAAATTCTCCTAATTGAGCCAGTATAATACCTATAGATGTTGCTTTAGCTAGTTCTATAGAGAACATCCTCAGGATTATTGAATTAAAGAATATTTTCCAAGCAGTAACTAATATTAATGATATAAGTACTATGAACCAATTCTGTAATAAGAATTTCATATCAAACATTAAACCTACTGATAAGAAGAATACCATTAATAATACATTTTGTATTGGTTTAATACTATTTAATACATTCTGTCTAGCTTGAGTATTACCAATAAATAATCCCGCTAAAAAGGCTCCGTAAGCTTCAGACAATCCGAACAATGTTACTAATGTAGCAGCTATAAATACAGAAGCTAAAGTAATTACTGGTACTAACTCTTGATTTGGCACTATATGATTAATTGGCAGTTTTATTTGTTCTTTTTTCCCTAAGTACTTAAGCATGAATACTACTAAACCAATAGCAAAAGCAAGTTCAAGAACTATTGATATCCCTAATGGTTTACCGCATTCCTTTATTATAAGCATCATTGGAACAACAACTATATCTTGTGATACTAATATACCAATGGTTATATGTCCTACATCAGTTTTAGATTCTCCCAAGTATTCTAGTACTTTTACTATAGCTGCAGTTGATGATAAACATGTAAAGAATGCTGTCAGTAATGATACATATACAGAAAATCCAAATACATGAGATAATAAAACTGCTAGTATTGAACTACCTATTACTTGTATTACAGTAAATAGAGTTGGTATTCTCCACATCTTTAGGAATGATTTTATATTAAGTTCCATTCCTATTACGAATAACAGCAATAATATACCAAGCTCAGAGTAGAAATGTACCTGCTCTTGAGACGCTATCAAACCAAAGCAACTTGGTCCTATCAACACACCAGCTATTATATAGCCTATCATTATAGGCTGCTTAAGCTTACCAGTCAGAATACCTGAAACAGCTGCCAGTGTTAATATTATTGTTAGATGTGCAAAAATGTACTCGTAGTCCATATATGTATTGTAACATGCAATATAATACATGTAAATAGTATAAAATAAAAAAATCTTGATTTATAATTGTAATATGTGAAGGAAATACATACATTATATGATAAATAATGAGTTTATTACTATAATTAATGAAATAAAGAGTAGATTATTACTTTCAGATATAATAAAAAAAGATATTAAATTAATAAAAAAAGGAAAAGAATATATTGGTAATTGTCCTTTCCATATAGAGAAAACAGGATCATTTTTCGTTAGTGATGAGAAATGTTCTTTCCATTGTTTTGGATGCGGTATATCAGGAAATATATTTAAATATATTATGATTAAGGATGGAATAACTTTCTATCAAGCATTAAATAAATTAGCAGAAATTGCTAATATAAAGTTACCTGAAGGACATAATACTGATTACATAAAAAGTGGGAATATATATAGTATATTAAATATAGCATTAGAATATTATAAACATAATATAAATAAAGTCATAGATTATTGTAATAATAGAGGCATTACAAATATTAATGATTTTCATTTAGGATTTTCTCCTAATAACAATGATTTATATGATATTTTAGTTAAAAATAATTTTAGTAAAGAAGATATAAATAAATCTGGTTTATTTATTAATACTGATTATTCTAAATTTGGTAATCAGAAAAATTTTCAAAATATAGTATATCCTAGGTTTCGTAATAAATTAATGTTTCCAATATTCGATAATAAAAATAGAGTAATAGCATTTGGAGGCAGAAGTATAGATGGAACTGAACCTAAATATTTAAATTCTCCAGAGACTGATGTATTTCATAAGCATTTGGTGTTATTTGCTTTTAATATTGCATCTAAAAATGTGTCTAATAAAAATCCTTTCATTGTAGTAGAAGGATATATTGATGTTGTAATTATGCATCAGTATGGCTTTAAATCAACTGTTGGTACTATGGGCACAGCTCTATCTGAAGATAATTTGATGACTCTATGGAAGTATTGTGATGAACCTATAATATGCTTGGATGGTGATAGTGCTGGTTATAAAGCAATGGTAAAAATAGCCAATATAGCACTTAGTAAATTAACTCCTGGGAAAAGTTTAAGATTTGTAATAATTCCTAATAATGAAGATCCTGATTCTTATTTAATGAAATATGGGAAAGAATCTATGGAAAAATTAATTAATAATAGTTTAAGTTTAATAGATTTTATTTGGGACTATTTTACTAAACAATTTGAAATACTTGATAAAACACCTGAAAAAATAGCTTTATGGGAACAAGAAATTTATACTACTTTGGATAAAATAAGTAATGATAGAATAAAATTGTTTTATAAACAAGATATTAAAAATAAAATATATAATATTACAAAACAATTATTTTATAAAACGAATAGTATAATACAAAGAAATAACAAGTATAATATAAACAATATACCAGTAATTAATAACTATAATAACGAACACTTAAATGAAAAGTTATTAATATATATAATAATAATGAAACCTTCTATAATTCCTACAGTAATTGAAGATTTATTTCGTATCCCATTTGCTAATGCATCTTTTAATAACATTATTAATAGTATTGCTGATAATATAGAAGATACATGTAAAACCACTGAAATTAATTTAGATTATACTAAAAAGAAATATAGTAATATTATTAATAGTATTATTAACCAATGTTCAAAAGTTTATAATATAGAAAAGCAAACAGATGAAGAAATTATAAATTATTGGTATTATTTAATGGAGAGAGTATTACTTATATCTCAGGAGAACAATGAAGTGAATGCAATTGCTAGTAAATTAATACAACAAAGTAATATCAAATATAATTTTTGTAATAACAAAGATATAAATAATAGAATAGATTCATGTAATCAATTAAATAAATGTAATGCCAATGATTTACAACAACAACAGGATATAGATTGGCAAAGATTAAGAGCTTTGAAATTATATTTATTACAAAATAAATTTGGACAGAAGCAGTATTTGAATAGAAGTAATATAATAGATACAACTAAAAATAATATCAAGTAATTTAACAGTACATTATACAGTACTTTTTGTACTATATTTTACATGTAGTATTTAAAAGAATCATTTGCAATATGTAATAAAAAGACATATAAAAAGAGTAATATGCTGACTATGCATTATAGAACATAAAAAAAAGGAGAAGATAGATATATGCCTTATAATAAAAATAATAAAAATATTAATACATGCAATATAAGTAAAGAAGAAAGTGAATCAATAGAAAATGGTAATAGAATAATAGAAACCGATCCAAATGTTATTCAATTAATAAATTTGAGTAAAAATAAAGGCTATATAACTTCGGAAGAGATAAATAATACATTACCATCGGAACAATATGATAATGCTCACTTTGAAGAAATAATAAATTATCTAAACAATATGGAAGTAAAAATAGTAAATTTAGAAGAAGTTGATAGTTTAGATATAGAAGAAAGTGAAGAGTTAAGTGAAGAATCTGAAGAAGAAATTGATGAAAATGGTGACAATAAGGAATTAAATATTCAAAAGAACGATGATCCAGTAAAATTATACTTAAAAGAAATGGGTAATATTGGCTTATTATCTAAAGAAGGAGAAGTCAATATTGCTAAAAAGATAGAAGAATCAAGAAATACTTTGTATTCAGCTTTATGTGAAACTAGAATAGTAGCAGATGCTATAGCATTATTATCAGAAAAAGTACAAAGAGATAGTATATTATTACGAGATATTATAAATATAAATATGATAGATGAAGCTCTCTATAATAGTGATGATGCTGCGAATGATAATAAAACAATAGATCAGAGTGATAGTGATGATGCTGGACAAGATAATAACAAGATGGATCAAAGTGATGAGGATTTATTTGATAATAATGAAATAACAAACCAGTTATTGAAACATTTTGCAAAACATAATGAATTATATAAAAAGTTATATAATTTGCAAAAAGCTTTAAAATTTGAGTTTAGTGTAATAGAATCTAATCCTGAATATTTAGAATTAAAACAGCAGTTAGTAAATAATTTTTATGATATGAGACTAAGTAATAAAAGAATCAATTTACTGAAAGAAGAAATATTCTCATTTATTAATGAAATGGCTGATTTAGAAAAAATAGTAATTGCTAAACATAAAGATTATGAAATTAGCAAACATGACTTGTTCTCAATGTTCATTGATTATGATTTAGATGAAAAATGGCTTGAAACTGTAAGAAAGCAAACAAAACCTGGAAATTGGGAACAATTAGTTAAAGAGAATGGTGATTTATTTGAACAAGTAATAGATAAAAATAAGGACATAAAAGAATATACTAAAATCCCGTATTCATTCTTTAAAAGATTATATTATGTAATAAAAAAAGCAGAAAGAGAAGAATTAGAAACTAAAAAAGAAATGATACAAGCTAATTTAAGATTGGTTATTTCAATAGCTAAAAGGTATACCAATAGAGGATTACAATTTTTAGATTTAATACAAGAAGGTAATATAGGATTAATGAAAGCAGTGGATAAATTCGAATACAGAAGAGGTTATAAATTTTCAACTTATGCTACTTGGTGGATTAGGCAGGCTATTACAAGAACTATAGCAGACCAGGCTAGAACAATACGTATTCCTGTACATATGATAGAAACTATTAATAAACTAGTAAGAATGTTTAAACAACTTATGAGTGAATTAGGTAGAGAGCCAACTCATGAAGAACTAGCTGAAAAATTAGCTATGCCAGTAGAAAAAGTGAGAAAAATAATGAAAATAGCTAAAGATCCTATTAGTTTAGAAACCCCAATAGGAGATGAAGAGGATAGTCATTTAGGGGATTTTATAGAAGATAAGCATACAGTTATTCCAATAGACGCGGCTATTCAATCTAATTTAAAATCAGCTACAAATAAAGTATTATCAAGTCTAACAGCTAGAGAAGAGAAAGTATTAAGAATGAGATTCGGTATAGGAATGCAATCAGATTACACATTAGAGGAAGTAGGTAAACAATTCTCAGTTACTAGGGAACGTATTAGACAAATAGAAGCCAAAGCACTGAGAAAACTAAAACATCCTAGTAGATCAAAAAGATTGAGAAGTTTTTTAGATAACTAATAATTATGCAATTAGAAGTAATAAAAAATGCAGTAATTAAAATATTTTATTATACAATATATAAGATGTCACGTATCAGCATTACTAATCCAATTGTTATATTAATAACTAATAGTTTAATTGCTTCTATTGCTTTATTTCTTTCAATTCAATTACGTATTGGAATAAGTTTTTTCAGTTTTTCATATTTATTATTAATTAATAATTTATTTGTATTTGGACTAGTAAGTGCTAGTATATTTATAGTGTTGCAAATAAATAATCAATCATTACATAATAAGGATATAAATAAACTACTATTATCTGTATTAATAGCGAATATATTGTATATACCACTAATGTATTTAATGTTTAAAAATATAGAGATTCCATTAGTGTCAACTATTATTACTAATATATTCGTTATGAGCTGCATATTAATGGGAGTAAGGTATGTTTATAATATTGCCTTTAAACCCAAGAGTTATATATTATTACTGGGTAATAGTGATTCTATATCACTATTTTTAAATTCATATAATAACACTATAAATAATAATTTAGATAATATTGGTATAATAAATACTAATCCAAAAATGCAAATTGACCCAGCAGTTAATGTCCCAGTAATTGGCAATATTGCTGATTTAAATTATATTATAAGTACAATTAATATTAGTCAAGTAATAATAACTGATAATGATTTGTCAACTGATGATGAGGAATTGTTATTTGTTTTATCAAAACATTATAAATTTTTAGTATTACAAACTAATATTAATAAATATGTTATTAAATAATCAATAGTATTAATCGAATGTAATATATTATGTATTAATAATACAATATATTGACAATATTATGGCTATTATATAGTATCATTTTATATTAAACAAAAACAATAAATGGATAGCTTAAATAGTAATTATTTCATTTTATAACAAAAAAATTGAGTTGTATATTATAGCATTAAATACAAAACAATATTTTAAATGATTTTAGTGCAGTAACAGTAGTATTCTTAGTATATTTATTATTAATAAATTAATAATTACCTAGTTATATTTGATATTTATTTAAAATAGTGTTAGTATAATAATTAGAAATACACTAGTTTTATGGAGTTATTATGATTTATAAAACAAAACGGCACTCAAACAAACTTATTGCAAATAAATTACCTTTAGATGTAATAATTGCTAATACCTCAATTACAACTAGTAATAATATCTATAGATCCAGTATAGTAAACATCCTTGCAAATAAAATACATACTATACATACATCTCTTATGTATAAAAAATTATCAATTGTAAATATTACCCAAACTAGTGTATTTCGCAATATATTGTTATTAACACTAGCTTATTTTATTAATATTAATGCTTCTTGCAATGAGAATGTTTATATTAAAAATAATGAGATTTACAAGCAAGATGATTATAGTAGAGATTTGTTTTTTGAAGAAAAATTAAACAATAAAGATATAATAAATAAAAATTTGCCGATGTTGCATAATAATTGTTATAAACCAAGCAATATAAGTATTAAAATACAAAATAATATATTAAGCAACCTAAAAGTTAATACTAAAGAAACCAGTGTAAATAGTAAGCAATCAACTGCAAATCAAGTACAAAATCGTAGAAAACTATTAAATAATAATATTTCCAAAGTAGCTAATTATAAAATCTCAACCAATATAAATAATAATCTACTGCGAATAAATAATATTACTAGCAATAAAAATAAAGCAACAAATAACACACTACACAATATTATTATTGATAATAGTAGAATTACTACTATAGACAGCGATGGTATACAAATTAATACGTTATCTATAGATAATATTTTAAATGAATTATGGAATTATTATAAAATGCTGACAATACCTAAAAATGAGAGTCAGGTGCGTATAATATCAATTAGTGATAATATTACACAAAAATTTATAGATGATGTAAATAATATACATCACAAATTATTAACTAAAAGAAAAGAATTTAAAGAACAACAAAATATCTATAAGCAAAAAACAAAAGCAAAAATAAATATAATTAAAAATATACCTAATAATAAAAACAAAAAATTATGTTTACAAAACTTCCTTAAAGGAGAAATAAGTAATTTCCAAAATAATCTTAAGTATATTGAATATTTAAAAAATCAGCATGAAATTATTAATAATAAAAGAGCAATTATTGATACGTATTTTACAATGCAGTATATACTAAATAATAGTACTACTATTAATATGCAAATTATTAATAATAATGAAGATATATTAAAGTGTTTGAATAGATTTGCTAAAACAGTATATGAAAATATAAATAGTTTTTATGACACTTGTTTGTCAAAACATGATCTTAGTAATGAAGAATCAACTATTATAAATGACAAAAAAAATAATCCAAAAGATGCACTTAATTCGTTAAATATTATAAATAAAAATATATCAGAACTAGCAAGTAATAGTAAAGTAAATAATATTACTAATAAATTAAATGATTTGCATGGTAATATAAATAATGTAGCTTATAAACTGAATACTAATTTACAAGCATTGAACAATAAAAGCAATGAACAAAGTAATATAAGTATTAAAATAAAATTATCAAACAATGATATCTTGAATAATTCAAATACTTGTAAAACTTCACAGAATGTATTAAATATAAATAAAAAAGTATCCAAATTAATCTCTAACATAGATTACCAAAATAGTAAAAATACTATAACTACAGAAAACCAATCAAAAACAAATAAACAATCAGTAATACCGACGACTAATAATATTTTGTGTTGGTGTTCAGAAAATTATGAAGACTGGGCAGAAACATTATCAGGATATGAAGATACAATAGTAAATACTTTTAAATATAAAATTAGTAAAGGACTGTTAAAACCACAAGAAATTAATAAGACTTTTGATTTATTAAATAAGGTAGCAGTAATTAATTTAAAAATAGAGAATTACTACAGGACTGCAAAATTATTGCATAATGTATCTCCAATAAAACAACCTTGTCCAATAAAACTTCCAATTACTTAACTGGAAGTAAAAGTTTGTATTAATTAATGACCAAAATAGTAAATAATTGTATAACTGTAAAATCATTAGGTAGTTTGTAGAACAGAAACCAACTATTTAAAATTCAAATATAGTAATACTAAGTTTATAATGCTTTATCTTTGAATAGGAAATTATTATAAAACTGTACAATTTTTTAAAGAAAACATTTTTATTCAACAATAATTCAATTAGTGTTGATTATAAAATAAAGGAAATATAATATATTACTTGTAAAGTAGATAATATTTTATAAAATGTTCTACATTGTACAAATTCAATATAACTAAAAAAATTGTTTTATAAAAACTAATAAAAATTAATTTACAATTGGCAATATAAATGAAACGAACACTTGAGATAAATTAAATTACTATACGTAGTATCACTTCAATATACAATCAAAGTAGATAATATTTTATAAAATATTCTATATTGTACACGTTCAATATAACTAAAAAAATTGTTTTATAAAAACTAATAAAAATTAATTTACGACTAGTAATATAAATGAAACGAACACTTGAAATAAATTAAATTACTATACGTAGTATCACTTCAATATACAATCAAAGTAGATAATATTTTATAAAATATTCTATATTGTACACGTTCAATATAACTAAAAAAATTGTTTTATAAAAACTAATAAAAATTAATTTACGACTGGCAATATAACTGAAACGAGCATTTGAGATAAATTAATAATACTACATCAATATACAATATAAATGAAATAAAAAAATTATCCTATAATACTACCCAAGAGTTTTGCAGTATAGTCAACTAAAGGTATGATTCTACTGTATCTTAATCTTGATGGTCCTATTATTCCTAAAGCTCCTATTAGATTCTTTTTTGAATCATGATAGGATGAAGCAACAATAGAACATCCAGACATCTCAAATATTTTAGTTTCAGCTCCTATAAAGATTTGTACTCCTTGCCCTAAGATAGATTGGTCTAAAATGTTTTTTATTGTCTGTTGTTCATCGAACTTTACTAATAATTCTTTCAGTTTATCTATTTCATTAGATTTATCTATTAAGTTAGATTGTCCTTTTATTATAACTTTATCACTTTCTTCTAATGATACAAACCCTAAATCATTAGATATTAATTGTTCAGCTATTTTATTTATATTATCTCTTCTATAATCTACATCTTGTTGTACTTTATTTCTAATTTCCTCTAGTGTTAATCCTGAAAACCTAGTATTAATATATTTAGTAGTTTGTTCTAATACAGTGGCTGATATTTCATTGGGGATTTGTATTAATCTATTTTCAACTAATCCGCAATCGTTAACTATTACTACTATAGCTCTACCTGGACTTAATAATATGAATTCTATATGTTTTACAGTTTTATTAAAAGTTGGAGTTACGACCAAACTGACACAATTGGATAATTTGGATAATATTTCACTAGCATTTTCCAATATACTTTCAATACTTTGACCTATAGCTTTTTCTTTTATTTTAGATAATGCCTGTTTTTCAATTTCAGTAATATTACAAGCTTCTATTAATCCATCTACAAAAAATCTCCAACCTTTTTCAGTTGGTTTTCTACCAGAAGATACATGGTCAGAACATAGTATACCTAAGTCCTCCAAATCAGCCATTACATTCCTTATAGTAGCGGGAGATAAAGGATTATCTAGTATTTTCGATAATGTTCTAGATCCAACTGGCTGTCCAGTTTCTATATATACTTCCACTAATTTCTTAAATATTTCTGTATACCTTTTATTGTTTATTATATTCATAGGTAAACTATAGTATTACTATACATGGTTATTATTATAAACTATTTTATTCAAAATATCATTAAATCTTATTAACTTTGGATTCTTTTAATGAGCATTGAAGTGTAGTTCTTTACACATAACTTATAGTATTTAATATTTTTAAACTAATTCACAGTATTGATTGTTTAAATTGTAGTAATTTATTCTTGTGCTACAATAAATATATTATATATACAATACTACACCCTAATAATAAATATTATCTAATCGAACACTATAGCTAATATTATAATACTTAATACAGTATATGTATATATATAAAGTACAATTTATTAAACAAATTTATTTACATCTATATTTTATGTACACAGCTAAATAATAGGCCTTATTCATTAATAATATGCAAGAATTTGTAATATTTTTCATATTCTTCACGCCAATGTTGATCATTCCAAGGAATTACTTTCTCTTGCTCCATATAAAGAAGAATTTCATATGGAATATTAATCTCCAAATTATAACGCTGTAGCATATCGGACCATGATGATACTAAGTTATCTTTTATATAACTCAGCACTATATATGGAATTTTATCTTTATCATTAAATAAGCTTTCTGGAAAACGTATATATCTTGCTAAATAGCGTATCCGCTTGGTTGATAGATACTTCAAAATGTCTTTCCAGATATATTGACTGTGTATTTTACCAATATTCTTAGGGGGTTTATTACTAATATCATTACCAGGTTTGTTCCCAACATTATTACCAAATTTTGTATCAGGCTTATTAAAAATAATATGGTAAAGTCTATTTACTTTTATTTCCCGAAAATATTTTATAAGTTCTTGTACAAGTATATTTCTGACATACATAATATTGAAATATGCTTCAATTAATAATCCTACTGCATTAGAGGAAAATACTTTGTCGTCAATTTTGTATACTGGTATATAATCGTAAATTGACGTAATGTGCTTATTGTGAAATATTGTTTTAATTAGTGGTAAATAATCGAATGAATCAAAAATATTTTTTATTTCATTGTTCATTTTTTCTACCAGTTCTTCTTTAGGAATCCAAGTTTCAGGATTATTTAAAACAAAAGACTGCTTGATTAATCGATTTGTTATATTGGTATGTTCTGTACCTAATAGCTCGCTATAGCTATTATATGTTGCAAAATAATTAGGCCACCATATTCCTGAATTATTATAATATACTTGTCCATCATTTATTTTTGAAACTTCATTAATCTCACTCTTATATCCCTCAGGCAAGAGACTGGAATCAGTTGTTTCTATATTAATCATTGTAATTAAAAACAAATCAAAATATAATAATTTTTTATATTCATCAGTATTAATAATGTTTTTGGATAATAATTCATCTATATTATAAACAAGACACGTATTTTGAAATGTATTATCAGTAATTGCATTAAATACTATACTAGTTAACTGTGGTAATGTATCAATATCATGACCATTATAGAATTTGTCTATATATGTAAGGTACTTCTGCATACTGTGTCGTAAAGTATTCTCTTCTATATTAAAGAACCTCCAATTTGTAAAAATCTCTTTAGTTATTTCAATAAATTCATCTTTATTATATTCAATTTGTTCAGTATTAGTATTTGTAATATTAGAATTGCTATTTTGTTCAGTATTAATATTACTATATTTACTTTCCATACAATAACAACTACTACTATTTATTGCTGCTCCACAACTTGGTATGATTACTGAAGTTGTTAAAAAATTAATGAAATTTTTACTCATTATTACTTCTTTAAAATACAATATACTTCATTATATATTCTAAAACAGATTGGCAAAATAATCAAATATAATGCTATTATTATATTTGTAATAGAGTATTACATGATACTATTGTATGTAGTAGTAAGCTTATATTTGATTCATTAATATATAACACCATTGTAGTGTTATAATATATTATATATCTATAAAATTATTAACTTATGGAAATAGAAACAGCAACTTTAGATTTTATTAAAACTATACAGAGTTTAAATACTATAGTTGAAATAGATGCTGAAAAATCTAAATTCTTAGGTAAAAATGGAATATTGACTAAAGAATTTAAGAAATTAAGTGTATTAAATACTGAAGAAAAAGTAATGTTCGGTAAAAAACTAAATACAATAAAAAATCAAGTAGAAGAAGTTATAAATAATCAAATAAAATTAGTAAAAAAATTAGAATTAGACAAGAAATTAAAAGAAGAAAATGTTGATATAACATTACCTATTAATAAAGAATTCGGCAGTTTACATATTTTATCTAATGAAATAAGAAGAATTAAAAATGAATACAAGGCTAAGGGTTTTTTAATACTAGATGGACCGGAGGTAGAAACTGAATTTTTTAATTTCGATGCTTTAAATATTCCTAAATACCATCCAGCCAGACAGTCTCAGGATACTTTTTATATAGAAGACTTTGATGAAACTCTACTAAGAACTCAAACTTCTTGTGTTCAAATAAGAGCTATGCAGGAAAAACAATTACCTTTGAGAATGATATCAATTGGCAAAACTTATAGAAATGATCAACTGGATGCTACTCATTCACCTATGTTTCATCAAATAGAGGGATTAGTTGTTGACAATAATCCAATAAATATAGGTAATTTAAAAGATGAACTAAGTAAATTCGTAGCATTTGTATTTGAAGTAGATTCAGTATTATTACGTTTTAGACCTAGTTTTTTCCCATTTACTGAACCTAGTATGGAAGTGGATTGCTGTTATAGTAAAGAAAATGGCAATATAAAAATAAATAAAAATGGAGATAAATGGTTGGAATTAGGAGGAGCTGGCATGGTACATCCTAATGTATTCAGAGCGTGTGGAATTACTACAGAACCTTATGGATTTGCTTTTGGTTTTGGATTAGAAAGACTTGTAATGTTGAAGTATGGAATAAATGATATAAGATCATTATATGATACTGATATTAGATTATTAAGACATTATAAATCAATTCTAATTAATTAAATTTTATGTTATTTAATAATAATGGTGGTCAATTGTTATAATGACCATCTCCTAAGTTGATAATATTTCATAGTACAGTTGCCTTGCACTCAGCCAAATTTTATATAATTTATAATTAACTATTATGTTTTACAAACTGAATATACTTGCATTGTAAAATGGAATATTGTAATACTTATAGAATTTTTATAGGTCATATATTTGTTTATGTAATGAATTAGTTATGTTATTGTATGGTATATTGATTAATAGTATACCTAAATTTATTTTAATGTAAATGGCTAACTAATAATTATTTTTCCAGCCTATAAATGCTAGAATGTTTATATATTATATAACTTAATACTCCTATATGAATTCAATAATAGATTCTCGGTATGATCCTAATTTGTTCGAGACTGAAATTTATAATAAATCACTTGTTAATTTTAAAGTAGATCTATGTAAAAATAACAATAATTATTTCTCAATACTTATGCCTCCTCCTAATGTTACTGGTAGTTTACATTTAGGACATGCTTTAAATTGTACTTTACAAGATATATTAGTTAGATATAATAGGCAAAAAGGCAATGATACTTATTGGCAACCTGGAGTGGATCATGCAGGTATTGCTACTCAAATAGTTGTTGAGAAATGGTTGGAAAAACAATGTATAGATTATAAATCCTTAAGTAATGAAGCTTTTATACAAAAAGTTTGGGAATGGAAACGGCAGTCATCAAATGATATAGTAATTCAACAAAAAGCTTTAGGATGTTCAGCTCCTTGGGAATATTCTAGATTTACTATGGATGAAGGTTTTATTAAATCAGTTACAGAAGCTTTTATTATATTATATAAAGATGGACTTATTTATAAAGCTAATAGACTAGTAAATTGGGATACTAAATTAGAAACTGCCATTTCAGATTTAGAAATAAAAAATGTAGAAGAAAATGGTACTTTATGGTATATAAATTATAAAATAGTAAATAAAAATCAGTATATAACAGTAGCTACTACAAGACCCGAGACTATGTTTGGAGATGTAGCTCTTGCTGTAAACTCTAATGATAATAGATATAAGGACTTAATAGGAAACTATGCTTATATCCCTTATACTAATAGAAAAATTCCAATAATAGCTGATGAACATGCAGACATGGAAAAAGGCAGTGGTTGTGTAAAAATTACTCCTGCTCATGATTTTAATGACTTTGAAGTAGGTAAAAGACATAATTTAGAAAGTATAACTATATTAGATAAACATGGACATTTATTAAATAATGAACTTATACCTGACTTTATTAGAGGATTATATTTAAAGAAGGCCAGAAAGTTATTAGTGGAAAAATTGAGAAATGATGAATTATTAGTAAAAGAAGAACAAATAAAGCATTTTGTACCATATGGAGATAGATCTGGCACAGTAATAGAGCCCATGATAACAGAACAGTGGTTTTTAAATGCTAAAGAGTTATCTAAAAAAGCAATAGAAGCTGTGAAAACAGGTAAAATCAAATTTTATCCAGATAAGTGGAAAAATACATTTTTCGATTGGATGAATAATATACAACCATGGTGTATATCAAGACAAATAAAATGGGGTCATAGAATACCTGTTTGGTATGGTCCTAATGGTGAAATAATAGTAGCTAGAAATGAAGAAGAAGCAATTATAGAAGCTGAAAAATTATGTATAGATAAAAATAAATTAACTAAAGAAACTGATGTATTAGATACATGGTTTTCATCTGCATTATGGCCATTTGCTACTATGGGTTGGCCTGATAAATCAGAATTACTCAATAAATACTTTCCAACATCAACTATTATTACGGGATTCGATATAATATTTTTCTGGATATCTAGAATGATTATGATGAGTCTATATTTCATGAAAGATATACCATTTAAGGATATTTATATACATGCTTTAGTAAGAGATGATAAAGGACAGAAAATGTCTAAGTCTAAAGGTAATGTTATAAATCCATTAGATTTAATGAAGGAATTCGGAGCAGATGCCTTAAGGTATACATTGGCTTTTCTTTCAGTGCCTGGAAGGGATATAAAATTCGGTAGGGAGAATGTAAAAGTAAGTAGAAATTTTATTACCAAAATATGGAATGCTTGCAGGTTTTTGCAAACGCAAAATGTTAATTTTAATGTAAATATTAGTAATATACAATTAAAGCATCCTATTCATCACTGGATATTTAGTAAATTAAGAGAATTTAAAATAGGTATAGAATCAGATATTAAAGAATATAGATTTGATTATATCACTCACAGAATGCAAGTATTTTTAAGAGATCAATTTTGTGATTTTTTTGTAGAAGCTATAAAGTTACAGAATGATGACAATACTAAAAATATAGCTGGAATAATATATAAAGAGTTTCTAAAACTATCAAATCCAGTAATACCATTTGTTACTGAGTATTTACTAAGTATTATAGATAATAATTATTCATTAAATCCAATTAATATTGAAGAAATAGAAATTGATATTAATAAATCTGAAAAAATAGATAATATTATAGATTGGATACATAACGTAAGATCAATAAAGCATGAATTTGGTAAAGAATCTAAAGAGTATATAACAGTACAGAATAACATACCGAATTTTGGAGAAGATTGCAATGTACTAATAAAATTAGCATTTTAATACTTTTAAATATAAGTAAAAGTTAATATACTGTTAATATTAGATATACTATGAAAATTTTGTGTTTAGTAAATTAAAAGGTTTTTTATCTACTGACATGGCTATGGATTTAGGTACAGCTAATACTTTAGTTTATGTCCGTAATAAAGGAATAGTATTAAATGAACCATCAGTTGTAGCTATTATAAATACTAATAGTAAAACTGAAGTATTGGCCGTTGGTAATGAAGCTAAATTGATGTTGGGACGTACTCCTAGTCATATAAGAGCTATACGTCCATTAAAAGACGGAGTAATAGCTGATTTTGAAGTAGCAGAGCAGATGATTAAGTATTTTATTAAAAAAGTACACAATAGAAGTATATTAACGTCTCCTAAAATAGTAATATGTGTACCGTACGGAGCTACTGCAGTTGAAAGAAGAGCTATACAAGAAGCAGCTGAAACTGCTGGTGCTAGGGAAGTATTTTTAATAGAAGAACCTAAAGCGGCAGCTATAGGGGCTGGATTACCCATTAATGAACCTCAAGGATCTATAGTAGTCGATATAGGAGGAGGAACAACTGAAGTAGCTGTTGTTTCATTAGGAGGTATAGTCCATGCTTCTTCACTAAGAGTAGGAGGAGACAAAATGGATAATGAAATTATATTATATATAAGGAAAAACTTTAATTTACTGATAGGAGAAGCAACTGCTGAACGTATTAAAAAGGAAATAGGCTCAGCTATCTGTACTCCAGAAAGTAAAGATATACGAGTATCAATAAAAGGAAGAAGTTTAATAGATGGTAATCCTAAAGATATGGAAATATCCCAAAAACAAGTAGCTGAAGCATTAATGGATCCAGTATCAATAATAGCTAATGGAGTAAAAGATGCTTTAGAAAAAACACCTCCTGAATTAGTAGCTGATATAATAGATGCAGGAATAACATTAACTGGCGGTGGTGCTTTACTGCCTAATCTATGTGAAGTAATACAACATGTAAGTGGAGTGAATGTTAAGGTAGCAGATAATCCACTAGATTGTGTAGTATTAGGAACTGGTAAAGCACTACAAGATAATAGGTTATTAAAATTTTATAATTAATGTAAAAGCTATGAATACTATACTAATTTTTATATATTATTTATTAATTTCCGTTATCTATTGCTTTGAAGCAGTATTATCTTTTTATATATTATTACAGTGGTCATTTATATTATTTTCAATAAGTGAAGATAGTATATTTTATAAATTATATGTATTATTAAATATTCGTATAGAACCAATATTTGGTTATTTCAGAAAATTTGTAAAACCAATAGGAGGATTTGATTTCTCAGCATTAATACTGTTCTTTGGATTGGATGCATTAAGACGAGTAATTAGTATAGTATTTACTTATCTACTGGGAGGCTCTTAATATAATTACTAAATTATAATATGAAATTTATTGTTGTATAATAACACATTAGCTTCCTTGACTGGTATAGTACTTTTAGACAATAATATAAATGAGTAGTAATAATATGTGATATGTATGATATATTCCGATGAATCCATTCTGCCAACTAATGACTTAATGTTTAAAACTATATTTAGTTCACTATTTTAAAATACTTGATGAGTTCACTGCACCTAACGGTGTCTGGTACAAAGAATATCCTAACATTTTAATTGATTTTATTAACTCAATATTAAAGCGTCCTGATCCTATTACTAGTGTTGAATTGATAAATACAGAGTTAGATAATACATTTATAGGAGAACATGGTATTAGATTAGACTTATTTGCAAAAACTTCAACTGGGGAACTATTGAATGTGGAAATGCAAAAGAAGAATAACGATGTACTGCGTGAGCAGCTAGTTTCGACACAAGGAGAAACTAACATATATAAGCGTTCTCTTTTCTATTTGGCAAAAATATATTATTCACAGTTAACAAAAGGACAGGAATACAAGAAACTATGTCCTGTTATTGTTATTAATATTTTAGACTTTAATTTATTTAATGATAATAGATGTAATAGAAACTTTGTACTAAAAGATGAAAAAACTAATGAGGAATACTTAAGGATGATAGAGATGCATTTCGTGGAGTTAAATAAACGTAAATATATGGACCAAAATGATGAATTATGGGTATGGACTGAGTTTCTAAAAGCACCTAATTCTTCTAATCTAATTGGTATAGAAAATGAAGTAGAATCAATAGCAAATGCTAAAGAAATATTTGACAAAGCAAATGCTGATCCAA
>CAMJRB010000024.1 GCA_946408175.1 uncultured Holosporaceae bacterium | reverse complement strand
TAAATAATATAAATAATATAAATAATATAAATAATATAAATAATATAAATAATATAAATAATATAAATAATGCAGAATCAATAATATATAACGATCTTATTAGTAATACCACAGTACAAATCCAAAAACACAGTTTTAAGCATTTGTTACAAAATAGCAATTGCACAATACAGCAATTTGTAAATTACCTTAAGAAAAATAATATTGGTGAAAATAATCTTGATTCTGTATTACTATTGAGAGACAAGTTATTCACTAATATACATTTTACAAAAACTTGTATAAAACAAGCTCTTACACGAATAAATCAAAATAAAGTAATTAATATTACAAGTAATAGCAGCATAAGACAACATAATAAAAGTAAAAAGTGTAAAAATAATATACAAGATTTCGAAATTCTTAATGTAATTAGTAGCTGCAAAAAGCCAACTATTATAAAGATTCAAATTAAATATTGTGGTGATAATATAACTAGTACTGATAAATTAAGTAATAATAGCAAGAAGGATATTAAAGGCATGCTACAACAAATGAGGAAGAGCAAGCAGGACAAATGTAAATCTAATGATGCAAATAATATACCAATTATTCCATTACAAAATAAAATTTCAAGTATAAAAAATACAATAGAGCAATGGAATAAAACCTTTAGTAATACAAATAAAAACAATAATTCCTGTAATGAAATCCTATTACAAGAAAATAGCTGTACACAAACTCCTTCTAATATTAAATTATCTCAACCTTGTAATTATGGAGCAGAAGATTATTTTAATTTAAAACATAATAGAAACTCTTCAGGAAATAAAAAAGTAAACTATAATAATCATGATTGTAAAACAATTAATAAAAATTTAATTTTGGAATTTAATAAGTTTGGAAATCCTAAGCAAAATTGCACTAATAACTTAATGGATATCTTTTCTTATAAGGAAAATGCACATCGTAATAATTATGATGAAAATTGTAATAATAAAATTGTTTGCACAAATATTTGTAAAAATGTAGATAATAAAGCAATGTTCAATATTAACTTTAGTGTTAATACTAAAACGATACAAAGTAACGATTTAAATAAAAATTTAGTAACAGACTTGGAAATTTCTAGTATTGATGGTGGGGCATCTTCAATAGGTGAGCTTAATACTGTTAAACTAATAAAAAAGCAAAATGACACTGTAATTACAGAACATAAGAATATTCTTGAAAATAAGAAAAATAAAGAAAATAAGAATAATGAACAATTGACAGAGAATTATAGCAGCAATGTTATTCAAAACGCAAACGTAAATATTAAAGACTGTTGTATATTATTAAATAATAATAATAAAAATCAAGCGAAGTTTTTAGAAATTATAAATAATAATGAATTAATACATAATACAAATTATAAAACTCCTAATAATAATATAAAAAATAATTGCAACACTACAAATATTAATAATATAGCAATTAAGAAAAACTTAGAACAAATTTTTAATACTATGTATAATTAATAGTAAATTAACCAGTATTATCTATACAATCTATACAAATTTGCTAAGAATTTAACTACAAAATATATACAAACAAATGTAAAAAAGTAAGTAATCTTCATTTATTGTTGATTATTACATAATCATGATATTCAATGTAGTGATTGATAAAATTTCATTGATATTTTATACAATTTTGTGTTAAAATAATGCTATTAATAGAGTTATTAATTTATAGGGGGTTTCTCAAAAATGTTGAAATATTCATTAACAATTGCTTTATTAATAGCATGTAGTATATTGAATGCTAGTGAGAATATTAATGATGAAATGACTAATTTAGAGAATAATATATGTATTAATACACAAAGTAACTGTGTAAATTGTGTTAATAATTCAGCCACATTGCAAAGTACTATTACTAGTAGTAATGCTGGACCAACACTAAATGAATTAAGGTATTCTGAAAACTGCTGTGTAAATTTAAATAGTAACAGTTCTGCAAATAATTTATTTGCAATAGAAACTGATCCTAACAATTCAAATGACCAACAACATAGTACTTTATTTAACAACATTTCTAATAGTATAGAAAAAGGACAAACTTGCATAATAATAAATAGTAATCAGCAATTAAATACTGGTAATTTTACAGAAGTAGAGGATAATACTATTGTAATTAATATGCGAGACAAGAATAACTTATTAGGCAAAAAAAGAAAACGTACAAAAAAAATGTATTCTAATAAATATAATAAGAATGAAGTAAATTTTAATGATGTATTGTACAATACAGTATATATGGAAATGAATGAATATAATCTTCCATTAGATAAAGATTTAGAGAATCTTAAATACGAATACTTATATAATACAAATAATTTCTTGGATAAATATTATGTTTATAACAAAAATAAGAAAAAGCCTAAGCGAACAAAAGAACAAATATTAGTAAGGAAAAACTATAGAAATAATATCCATGAAACAATCAATGCAATAATGGATACAGGCTATATTACTACAGTAAAAAACAAGAGGATAAAGTTACATGAGCAGGATACTATAGTTAATGATGCTGAATACAATAATGTGTTGAATTGGGCCAAATACTTAACCAATTTAAAACAGAAAGTAAGTCAATAATAGGATATTATGTATGGAGTTTGATTAACTACTAATACTACCAAACTCCATTTTTTATACATTATTGTTTTTTTTGTTTGTTGGTAATTACTATATATTTAGTATATTAATACTATTTTTATAAAAAATAACTGCAGTGTATTGTATATAGTTATTTTTTAAAAAAATCTTTTATTTTACTTATAACGTAATAAACATCATCTTCAGTTAGCATTGGATGCAATGGTATTGACAACATATGTTTATATAGCCACTCAGCATTTGGTAAGTGATAGCCTCTATTAAAATATGTTAATAGATGGTTAGGTTTATATTGAGTACCACAACCTATATTATTGTGTAATAAAAAGTTTTTCAAATTATCTACTGTCTGTGATTTTACAATTATTGGAAAAATATGAGGAACTCCATTGATAGTATCTATTGGTAATAATTGCAATTCATCAATATTTCTTAATTCTTCTAAATAAAGATCTGCATATTTACATCTTAAGGCTTTTATTTTATTGAATTTGGATAATTGAGCCCTGCCAATAGCGGCACAGATATTATTCATATGATATCTCCAACCTTGTTCCTTAACATTAAAATCCCAACTTCTTGAATTGTTATATCTGTTGTTAGTATCACCAATAACTCCAAGTAATCTAATATCCTTAAGTCTTTCAGCAATATTATTATTACTACATACTATCATGCCTCCATCTCCACAGGATAAATTTTTTATTGGATCGAAACTAAAACACAATATACCACTCCTTTTTATTATAGATTTATTACCGAAACTATGAGCAGCATCTTCTATTACTTTTATATTATTATCATTTGCTATTTCATATATTTCATTAATATTATTATCTATTCCCGCATATAATACAGGCAATATACATTTAGTTTTATTTGTAATACGATTAGTCAAATCATTAATATCAATAAAGCCAGTATTTCTATTTACATCACAAGGTATAGGAATGGCTCCATTTGCTGTTATTGCTTGGAAAGTAGAAATAAAAGTTAATGTTGGTACTAATACTTCATCTCCAGGTTTTATACCAATACTTTGTAACGATAATTGTAAAGCAGCTGTGCAGGAATTAACACAAATAATATTAGTATCTTCTCTGCCTAAGAACTTCTTTAACTCTTCTTCGAATAATTTGGTTTCAATTCCCATACAAGTTACTTGACTGTCTAACACTCTAGCAACTGCATCTTTTTCCTCCTGCCCATACCAAGGAGATGATAATTTTATTAATTTATTATTACTTATAGACATAAATTAGTTTTTTATATTTCTGGACTATTCAAATATACATCCAGTATATAAACGATGATTGATTAATCTTTCTAATAAAAATTATAGCACTCATTTAATATTATTTTGGGTTTATAATAATAAAATATTTTATTAGGAATATTTTGTATGTTCATTTCTTTGCATTGATATATATAAAATAATTCGATTTATAATGCATTGTTTTACATTTACAAACAAACACCTATACTGCATTTGTAATTTCTGCGTTATACTAGCGTTATTTATATTTCCTATTATAAAATATAATACATTACATTTATTAATTTAATTTGCAAATTACTACAATATACATACATAGAAAACAGTATAGTTCATAATTTTACAAAAGTACCAATATATATTTACTCCTATTTAATAAAGAAGTGTTATTATTATCTATAATATTATATGAATATACTTTACAATATGAATGCTAATATACTGTGTATTACAATAGTACCTTTGCTATTATGTGGTTGTGATAATAGCGGAGTTGTAAATTCTATTACTAGTGCAAGTAATAGTAATGAATCTGATATTAATAATGATGTAAGTTATACGTCGTATAATGGCAATATTTACACTAGTCCAGTAGATAATAATAATGAAGATGTAAGCTATAGTTCAGTAAATGGACAAATTATATATGGACCAGTATTATAATATGGAAAGAAATATTATGATAATCTGTTACTATCAAATATTATTAATAATAAAGGGAATTAAAAATGCTTAGAAATTGCTATTCGCTAATAATAATTATTATAACAATGTTTTTATGTACTGCTTGTTATGAAGTAGTTGAAACGACCTACTATGAACCTCAACCTGTTAGTTATTATTCAGATGTATATTATCCGTCATATTACTATCCCGTCAGTGCTTATTATTATTATTAGCTTTAATGAATTGTTTTAAATACCTATTGTTAATATTGTAGAATATATATTATTTGTTTTGGGTAAAATTAATATGCATAAATATTATTGTGTATTTTATTAATGTAAATATTTCTATTCTTTTATTATATATTTATTATTGTCATATTTTCTCATTCTACAATTTATTACTTACAAGTGCCATTGCCTACTGTTTGTATATGACTTATAAACATATAATATTAATATAAATATTTACTATTTGATTTAATTCTTTTTGCTCCTAATACATGCATTTACTATTATCAGATGCTGTTAAATTAACATGAATAACTTAATTACCTAGCATTACATATATATCTAAGATTACTACCTTTAAATTCAATACAGTAAATATTTTTAAAGTAATACTGTAATTCCTATTGTTTTTATACAGCTTTGTAGCAAATAATTTTTAAGCAATAATTTGATTCATATGTTTGTTATACAGTCTTGTAGTAAATACTTTGTAAGAAATATAGCCTACTCTTTTAGTTTTTATACAGTTTATACATATATCTATAATGTGTATAGATACTTTAATTAACTTTACGTATTCTTATACATTTGATTCTTCTAATATCTGCATCTACTACTTCAAATTCTAAAGATTGTTGAGGGAATGCTATTAATTCTCCTTTTACTGGAATTCTTCCTATCATAGAAGTTATCATTCCTCCTATAGTGTCATTAAAATCATCATTTGGGACAATTTTTAAATTACCGTATTTTTCTATTTCATAAAAAGTTGATTGCCCATCAGTTAATATTGATCCATCATTACTTACAACTATTTTAGTTTTCTGTTTTTTTATTTCAGTGGCATCTTTTATATCTCCAACTATTTCCTCCATCAAATCCATAAATGATACTAATCCCGCTACACACCCATATTCATCAATTACTACTGCTATTTTATTACCTGTTTGTTTCATTTGAAATAAGAGATCTAAAGTTTTCATAGTAGGAGGTATAAATAAAACTTCTCTAATAAATAAATTAATATTAAATTGTTTTTGATTATAATTTATATTTTTATTATTTAAATTAATTTGCAAACAAGCAGCAATATCTTTTAAATACAGTACTCCTATTATATTATCATCATTATTTTGATATACTAACAATGTATTTATTTTATTTTCAACAAATTTATTTATTACTATTTCTATTTTGGTTGTTACAGACACAGAGATTATCGATACTTTGGGTATCATAATATCTTGAACTTGTATATCTCTAAGGTCTAGTACATTACCTATCATTTCCTTTTCATCATTATCTATTGATTGTATTGGTTCAGGTTCATCTTCTTCTATTATTTCTTCTATTGCATTTCTAGCATTTAATTCCTTGTTGTTCTTTTTAAAAATTTTACTAAAACAGTTTTTAAAGAAAGAGTATTTATTACTCATATAGTTATATTTTCTCCTAATTAATCTACAAAATAAGGATTCTTAATAAAGAAGTTTTCAAGTATTTTTATTTCTAATGATTCCATTTTTAATCTTTCATCTTCTTCTATATGATCCATACCTAGTAAATGTAATACACCATGTACAAAAAGATGAGTACATCTATCAAAAAATGGTTTGCTAAATAATTTAGATTCGTTCATTATTACATTATAAGACATTGCTAAATCACCTATATTAATATCTTTCAATTTACATAATGGTGCTTTATTTATAAAGACATCTTCATTGTTATGTACTGTCTGCTGATTATTATTATCATCTGAATTAGTGCCACAATAATTGCTATTACTAGAAGTAGTCTTAGCATTTACTGTTATTTGAGGAAATGATAGTATGTTAGTTGGTTTATCAATATTTCTGAACCTTTTATTTAAATCTCTTATAGTGTTATTATCAGTTAACAGAAGATTTACTGAACAATTACTACATTCGTGCATTTGCATTATTTCATTAAATACATTGACTATTAACTGTTGCCATGTATTGAATTGATCTTGTTCTTCCCACATATTATAATCAATTATAACATTAATTGGATTTATTTGCAAATCAGTTTGTATATTATTAGTATCTAAATACACTTTTATATTAATCTAATAATTTACCGAAAACACAATTTTCATTTGCTGACTCAATTAAAACAGTTTTAAATTTATCAATTATGTTTTCATCACTGTTAATTATAACAGATTGCATATAAATATTCTTCCCTATATATTGATTTTCTTTTTTGCCTTTCTTAGTAATTAATATTTCTTGAATTTTACCAACAAGCTTATTATTATAATATATTTGGTCTTTTAATAAAGCTTTTATTAATCTAGCTAATCTTTCCTCTTTTATTTTATCATCAATTTGCTCAAGCATTCTAGCGGCTGGAGTGTTGGGCCTTATACTATATTTAAAATAAAAAGATAAAGTATATTTAGCTTCTTCTACTAATTTCAAAGTATCATTAAAATCTTCTTCAGTTTCACTGGGAAATCCAACTATGAAATCTGAAGAGAACTGAATAGCAGGACAAATGTCCCTAAAAAGTTTCAATTTATCTAAGTATTCCCGAGCTGTATGATTTCTATTCATTAATTTTAATATTCTATCACTTCCAGATTGAACAGGAATATGAACGAAAGGAACTAATATTGGTACTGCATTGTGTACTTGCATTAATTCTACTGTAAAATCCTTAGGATGCGAAGTTAAATATCTTAATCTTTTTATACCATCTATAGCAGCTATGGCTTTTATTAATTCTTCTATACGCCAAGTTTTTCTATTACTACCAATAGTAATATAAGGAGCTTCTCCATGGTAAGAATTTACATTTTGACCACCTAGGACTATTTCCTTAGCTCCGTTGTTTACTAGCCATTTAACTTCATTTATTATATCTATTACTGGTCGTGAGTATTCTCTACCTCTAGTATAAGGAACTACACAATAAGTACAAAAGTTATCACAACCTTCTTGAATTGCAACGTAAGAACTAGTAGTTATTTCTCTTCTTTTATTAGTACTATTAAATTTTTCTAATTTATAATTACTTAAATCTATTATTCGTTTCTTTTTTCCACTTAATAAATCATCCAAATATTCAGGAAGTTTATGATAAGTACTGGGACCAAAAGATAAATTAACTCTTGGTATTCTTTTAAATATATTATCCTTTTCCGCTTGAGCTACACATCCACCAACTGCTATTACTTTTATTTTTGGAGATTTTATCATACCTACAGTTGATTCTAATTTATGTACAGCTTTTTCTCTTATATTACAAGTATAAAATATTACAATATCAGCAGTTAAAGGATCATTTACTTTAAAAAAACCATTTAGAATTAATATATCTTCAATTCGTTTACCATCGTAATCATTCATCTGGCAACCGTATACTTTAATATAAAAACTATAAATCATAAACTAGTACATGTCATAGATCCCAATTCATATATTATATTAATACTAGAGAATCATCAATGTATATAATCATCAATGTATATAATATACACGTATACACTAAGGAATGCAATATACTAACATATATTATAATTAATCAAAACTGAATAATATCAAAGTATTTGTAGACATTAATATAATACAAATATGTGCTTTAATATACAAATTATAAAAACTGACACAATTATTAGAGTATAATTTATACGATATATTAACAGTTGCTAAGCATCAATTAGTTATAGGATTTTGCTAGTCAAGAGAATTCTTATCTTTAATAGCAATTAAAAAGGCATCAAATCTTTAATTAATTATTTTCAAATAATATCAAATATTTACAGATTAATATTTCCCATATCTATATTTTCTATTTCATTATGTTCTGTTTTGATGGGTTTTAATTTAATTATTAGTTTTGTTGGATTTTCATTTAATATATTATTTATTTGATGAAAATCTGTTATAGATTTAATTTTTGGCATTTGTTCATTGGAATTATTAATTATGTTTATACTCTCTACTACATCTATTATATTATCACGAGTATTTTGTTCTTTGTCATATAAATCAATATTTTTATTTACTGTATTGATACGAGGTGTATTATAATCAGCATCTTTTTTGGAATTGTGTAATTTAGCAATATTTGTACTATATTGCATATCTTGCAATGTTGCATTAGTCAAAGCATTATTATATTCCGAGCCAATACAAGTAATCGTTGCTATATTTCTTTTAGATTTAATAAATATTTCTATTTTATTTATTATACCTATATAATTATTTATTTTTATTTTCTGATTTATTTTCAATGATTCTTCAAATGGTATTTGAAATTGTATAGTAATATTTTGCATTGAGTTAATAATAAACTGTTTTACTTCACATAATATTATATTAGCTATACTATTGCCTACTTCAGTTTTAAAGAAACAATTACAAGTATTGTCTTCTATATACTCTTGAACATTATGTAAATTAATATTTAACACTTGATTATTGCTATTCTTTACTGCGTCATTAAATATTTTACAATGTAAATTTTCAGTAATAAATTGATAATATTCCCAACCCACAGATAATTTAAAATCAAAAGAACTTTCTTGTATTTTTATATTATTAATATTTACCAAATTATTACTAACTTCTTCTAATTTAGAATGAGTTATAAAGTATTTGGTTTTTAATATGTTTTTATTATTATTGATTAACCTATCAAATAATTTAGGCCATGATTTTATTAATTTCTTAGGAGTTAATGTACTTATTAACCCGTTTTTTAATTGATTCTTAATTTTATTTGTTAAGTCATAATGTCCACTGCATAATTTATTCCAAGAAGCTGAAATATTTAAATCTAGTTCACTAATTGGTAATGATTTATCTATATTTATTATTAAACTATCTTTTATTATATTATTTGCAATATCTGTAACAATTTCATCATTATTTATACCATTATTATTTCTATGCTGAAATAGTAAAGGGTTATTTATTTTAAATTTTTCTATTAATTTTTTATAATGTTCTGTATTATTATTATTTATTATATTAGTTTCTGATGAATTATAATGTAACTTATTATTTTCTAACAAATTATAGTTTGCTGAATTATTCAATTTGAATATATTATTATCTATATTACTTGCAACAATTCTTATGTAATCATTTTCAATTTGTATTGATTTAACATCACCTTTAAAATATTCTTTATCATTTATTAATATTTTACAAAATGTACTACAGGCTATTAATTCATTATTTAGCTTTTTACATATTACTATATTTGCTTTTAATAAGTTATTTTCATATTTTTCTAAACTGAAACTAATTATATTACTATAATCAATTATTAAATTATTATTAAAAATACATTTAATATAATGCATAAATTTTCTTGTATTAATATACTATATATAATTTATTATTAACATACAGAATTAGTTGAAACATAGTTAAATTTACGCCCATAATATTTAATAAATTTATTATTAATTAGATTTTTCATTGTATTGAAAAGTAAATAAAAATGGAAAAAATATAGATTTACAGTAGAACAAATTGTAGATTTATAGTAGAATAAATATAGATATATATTTTAATATGAATTGTTTATGGCAAAAAATCAAAATAATGAGGAAGACAAGAAACTAGAATCTTCCAGTGTGTCAAATAATGAATCTAATAAACAACTGGAAAATAAACAAGATAATAATAAAGAAGAAGTTGCTAATAATATTAATGAATCAGTGAAAAATAATCAAAAAGCAGGAGATGACTGCAATTGTTGTAATGACAACTGCAAATGTGGAGATTGTAATAAATGTTCTGACAATAATAGTTGTAGTAGTTGCAGTATTGAGGGTAATAAAAAATGTTGTGCTAAGAAATTAATTGTAATGCTATCATTGGCTGCTTGTATTATTTCAATATTTGCATTAAATAAAGTAAATAAAATATGTGCATTAAAACCCACGTATGATATAGAAGATAAAATAAAAACTGAAGTAAAAGAAGTTATAATGAAGAATCCACAATTAGTATTAGATGCAATTAGTAATGGATTAGTTAATAAACGTGACAATTTAATGGAACAATCCGCTATTAATGTAGAAAATAGTAAAAATGACATTATAAAATCTTCTATACAAATAGGCGACACAAATGCTAAATTTGTGAGTATATGTTTCTTTGATCCAGCAGGAGAACCTTGTAGGGAGGCTCAAAAAGTAATTGCTGATATTTTAAAGACCAATAAGAAAATGCGTTTTTATTTGCTACCTGTAGCAATTCTAGGTGAGAATTCTGAGAAATTAGCAATGGTATATTATCAATTACAAGCATTAGATAAAGACAAGTCAAAGAAGTCAGATAAAACTTCTAATAAATTAGGAGAATTTCTACAAGAAATAGTTAAAGAAGGAGCAACAGTTGACAGAGTATTAGATATAATAAAAGTCAATAAACATGAATTAAAAAAGTATGAAGATATAGCTAAAACTAATGTTGCTAAGAATACAGAATTATTAGAAAAACTAAAAATATCATCATTACCTGCAATTTTTGTAAGTAATCAAAATAATTCTAATAATAAAAAATATGAAATAATACATAAATATAGTTTATTATCTAAATTAGTTTAATACTTATAACAGTCTGCAATGCATTTGTGGACTGTGTTGTATATTATTAATTTAGTTAATAGTATGTAATTTGTTTCATTTATTTTTATATGTAGTATTAGTGCTATATTTATGTTTTTGTAATACAACATTTCGTTTTCTGTGTATTATAACATAAATAATATTGTTTAATAAATTTCATAAATGATGTTACGTAAAAGATATGAAAATTATTACTTCTGATATTTACAGTTGCATAACGATTTATCATGTATTATTAAATCTATAATCTATAAAATATGCAATTTATTAAAATCTTTGATGCAATCCATTAGATAATATATAAAAAATACATTATATTAAATAAGACCAATATAAGTCACTTATGTATAATACAAAATTTAGTTCAAGTAATATAAGCAAATATTATAGTAATAATAAATAGTATTACATTACTGTGCATGAAGTTTTTGCAAATAATAATTTAAAACATTACAAGAAACAGTAATAATTAACTGGTATAAAAAGAACAGCAGTTTACAAAAATACATTGTGTACTATCAGAAGGATTCTTATCATACATCATTATGCCTATAAATTGACCAATTGTTTACTAGATGTGTAAATCTTTTTGTACGCAATACTAATAACAAAAATATTAACTTTATATTACATAGGTGTATTGTTATAATACTAAAATTTATATTATTTGTATCTTATGCTAATTTATATTAGATTACTAATATTAAAATAATAATTATCACATTATATATAATATATCCTGTAATTATTATGGGCTTAAAAAATTATATGTATATGATTTGCATTATTTTATAATTAATGTAGGTATGAATGTATTATAATTTATAAAAATGTTTGAAGGATTATCTAAAAAATTATTATCTATATTTGGAAATATTAGAAATAAAGGAGTATTGACTGAAGATGTTATTGATTCAACTATAAGAGAAATAAGGATATCATTATTAGAAGCTGATGTTGCTTTAAGTGTTGTTAAACAATTTTCTATTGATTTGAAAGAAAAACTAAAGAATCAAGAAGTCATTAAAAGTGTTACTCCAGAACAGACAATAATAAAAATAGTTTATGATGAGCTTGTACAACTACTAGGCACCAGTGACGATAATTATAAATACAAATCTATAATGCTGGTGGGTCTACAAGGTTCTGGGAAGACTACAACAGCTGCTAAATTGGCTAATTTGTTAAGAACTAAATTCAAAAGTAAATGCCTACTAGTTCCTCTAGATACTTATAGACCAGCTGCTATTAATCAATTAGAGAAATTAGCTAATGATAATAATATAGATTTCTTTAATAATTTTAATAATAATGATAAACCTATTGATATAGCGAGTAAAGCTCAAGTAATAGTTAATAATTACGATGTAGTAATATATGATACTGCTGGAAGACTATATATAGATGATAAATTAATGAAAGAATTAGTAGAATTAAAATTTATAATTAATCCTAAAGACATATTATTAGTAATAGATTCTATGATGGGACAAGATGCTATTAATACTACTAAAACTTTTAATGAGCAATTAGGAATAAGTGGTTTAATATTAACTAGAGTTGATGGAGATAGCCGAGGAGGAGCTGCATTATCAGCAAAATCTGTTACGAGTTGTCAAATAAAATTTATTGGTACTGGAGAAAAAATAAAAGATATAGAAATATTCCATCCTGAAAGAATAGCGTCTAGAATACTTGATAAAGGGGATATTATAAGCCTTGTAGAAAAAGCCATGGATGAAAATGTAGCTGAAGATATTGCTCAAGTAAAAACAGGTAAAGATTTCGATTTGAATAGTATGGAAGCGTATTTATTACAAATGAATAAAATAGGAGGATTATCAGGATTAATGAAATTCATACCTGGTATAAGGAAAATTCAAGAGCAATTAAAGAATAATAATATCTCAGATAAGGTAATAGCAAAACAAATAGCAATAATTAGATCAATGACTAAAAAAGAAAGAAGTAATCCTAAAATATTAGATGCTTCTAGAAGAAAAAGAATAGCTGAAGGTTGTGGTCAGGAAGTGTATGATGTTAATAGATTAATACAACAATATGACCATTTAAAGAAAATAATGACAAAAATGTACGAACAAGGACCTGATTTTATGCAAAATTTATTTAGAAATTTTAGGAGATAGTCATTAACAGTAAGAAAAATACAATTTACTTTATTAAAAATATAGTATATAGTTCACCAAGAGATACTATGAATATAAAATTTTGTAATACAACGTTAAAATATGATTTTATTCAATAGATAATCATTTATAGGTGCCTGAAATCATATTGGCATATAAACTACAAAAGAGGGCAACGATACAAAAATGCCCCCACTATTAATCTTTATTATTAATCGAGTTTGTTTTATACTGAAATTAAGATCTTCTTCTGATAAATATTTAACTATTGCTTATCTTACTACAAATGGTAATAAAGCTAATATCCTAGCTCTTTTTATAGCTTTAGCTAGAATTCTTTGTCTTTTTACTGGCATATTACTTACTCTACTTGGAATGATTTTCCCACTGCTAGAAATATATTTGGATAAGTATTTAGTATCCTTATAATCTATTATTGTTTCCTGTTTATTTTCTTTATTTTTAAACTGAGACATATTATTCTCCTTTTTCTCTTGATTCGTTTGGTCTGCGTAATAAAGCAGATGGACTATTTTCTAATTCATCTACTCTTACTATTAAAGATCTTATTATATCTTCATGTAACCTAAACTTTCTTTCTAATTCACTAATATTATTATTTTTGTTAGCTATATTTAATAATACATAATATCCCTTATTATTTTTCTTAATAGGATAAGCTAACTGTTTCAGTCCACAAAATTCTGTTTTTGTAACTTCTCCTCCTAAACTATTAATAAAATTTACTACCTCTTGAGTAATAGTTTCAACATGTGAAGTAGAAGCTACTTGTCTTACTATAAAAACGGCTTCATAAAAATTCATAATTAATACTCCTTATGGTTGATCACAATTGTTGGTGACCAGTTTAGTTATATTATACTAAACAAGGCTCCAATATAATAATATCACGCAATGCAGTAGTAGTAAATATCAATAAAAATTACCTGGAACTTAAAAGTTACTTCTAATGTACTAGATGTTAATTGAGTAGTATTATTTTTTTATTAATTTAAATAAATGTGTAAAAAAAACACTAAGAAGCTTGTTTACTAGCTATCATAAATAAACATTATTCTTAAAAGCAGAAATGTAAAAGCTTGTACTACAGTAAGTATGAAAATATTGTTGAATTTTTGTTAGTCAGTAAATAATATATCTCTATTAATTTATTAATTATCATACATTAATGAATTGTATTTTGTTAATGCTAATAAGAAACCTATACTTACTGAAGATGCTAATAATGAACTACCCCCATAGCTTATAAATGGCAATGTCATACCTTTTGTTGGTATTATATTTAATGCTGTACTAATATTTACAGTAACTTGTACTATTATTTGAAATACAATACCAAATACTGCTGAATAACAGAATATACTAGATGACTTTATTACCTTTATTAATGGCCTCAATGCTAATACAACGAATAATGCTATTATTATAATACATACTAATAATCCAAATTCTTCTCCAATTACTGAAAATATAAAATCAGAATGAGAATCTGGTACTTGCATTTTTACTATTCCCTCTCCAGGGCCTTTTCCTAATAATCCTCCACTCTTAAATGCTTCTAATGATTTATGTACTTGATATAGATCAGTATCATCTCCATTGCTACCAATAAATCTATTGACTCTATCATTAAAGTGAGGTAAAACGAAATATAAACTAGTAAGTGCTCCTAAACTGCTAATCATAAAAGTTAATATCATAATAATTGATAATCCAGAAATGAATAATTGAGCTAACCAAGTAGTAACAATTACTAGCATCATCCCGACATCAGGCTGTAGTAATAATAAAGGAATTACTAAACAGATACTAAGAAGTGATATAAATATGCCTTGGAATTTCCTATTTTTATATTGTTTTGCTATAAGCCAAGCAGTGAGTATTGTTATAAATGGTTTTAAAAATTCTGATGGCTGTAGTGAAAAACCAAATATATTTAACCATCTCCTAGCTCCTTTTATTTCACTACCAAATAATATAGTACAAACTATTAGAGCAATACCTACAAAATATCCTAATAAGGATAATAGTCTTATATGTTTAGGTTGTAATGCCGATAAGCATACTATAAATATTAATGCAATCGGAATAAGTAATACATGTTGTTTTACGAAATAAAAAGGACTCAAACCTAATTTTAAAGCTACTGCAGGGGTTGATGCTATACTAACCCATATACCTATAGCTATTAATGTAAGTATAGTAAATAGTAATAATTGATCTATAGATGCAAACCATTTTCTGAAAATACTATTGATATCAGGCATTCTTTTAATCCATTATGTTTATATAATTTCTGATATTTAACATTATATATCTAATAAGATTTAAAATATCCAATGTAAACCTATAATATAATATATTATATATATTGGTAATTTGAGTTACCATAATAAAACCCATACTTCATTATTTTTATAATACTATATATTTATAATAATCACTAAGGCAAAAAATATAATTCCAATCCTGTAAATAATTTTCTAAATACCATACCTATTATTCATTTACTTTGATTATTATTACTAAATATTTCAATCAATAATAGAAACATGGAATAAATACTAATAGTCATCATATTACTCTCATTATTAAATTATTTATTACAAATATTTTTTATATTATAATGATTTAACTAAATCCACAAATACTTTACCTCTATGTTCAAAACTTTGAAATTGATCAAAACTAGCACACATAGGAGACAATAATATAACACTAGTTCCATTATCATTAATAGCATCACTATATGCATGTTTTAGAGCTTCTTCCATTGTTTTACACATTACATATTCTTTAATACTTTTAAAAATTCTAGCAAACTCATTAACTGATTCTCCAAATAAATATATCTTTTGAATACTATCTAAATATTTTTCAATATATGGTAATGGATCTATTTTTTTACTTCTTCCACCTACAAGCCAAAATATTTTATATCCTACAAAAGTATCTAATGCCTTGGCAGAAGAATCAGGATTTGTTCCTTTACTGTCATTGACAAATAATATATTATTTATTTTTCTTACTATATTCATTCTATGCGGTAATGGTTCAAAATTGTTAATAGTATTAATTATTACATTATCATTTATATTTAATTGTTTACTTACAGCGTAAGCAAATATTATATTCTGATAATTATGATTACCGATAAGATACTTAACATTAGATAAATCTAATATAATGTCATTATTATGCATTAGTAATTTCTCTTTTATATAATATGAGGCTTGGGGTTCATTATTATTAGATACTACTACTATATCATTTCTGCAATTTGCTACTAAGTTATTATCTTTATTAACTACATTTCTATTATTAGATACTGATATTGTATTATTTTCTAATTTATTCAACAAAGGAGCATTGTTTTTATCTAATATTTCTTTGTTAGAGATTACATTATTACATAATGTATCATTATTTTTACATAACATTGCACTATCAATTATGGTATTATTACTGCCTTTATCCTTAGCTAACAGTGTTTTGTTATTAGATACTGTAGATATACTATCAATATATTCACTTACAGTACTATTATTTTTATCAGATAAATTATCATTTAGTACTACCTCACTATTATTGATATATTTACTTAATGTATATTTATCTTCATAAGATATTACTTTTAATTTACTATTTTCTAATAATGTTTGTTTAGATTCTATATAGTTCTCAAAAGATCCATGCCATTCTAAATGATCAGGTTCTATATTCAATAATGCGCCTATTTCAAATTGTAATAATTGAGAACTAGATATTTCATAAGAGGACATTTCAAACACATAATATTCTGATTGTTCTAAATCACCATAGGGAATACCTATATTACCGCCCATTTGTACTGATAATCCAGCATTCTTTAATATATTAAAAATCAAAGCTGTAGTAGTGGATTTACCATTAGTCCCAGTAATGCCAATAATTTTGGCATTGGGATTATAAATCCTAAAAATATCAAAGGTAGAATAAATAGTTTTATTATTAGCTATTGCTGATTGTATTATTGGATGTATATTATGAGACATAATATGTATTGATGGACTTTTTACTACATAATCTATATTATTCCAATCTATATTAGTTACTTTATTAGGAATACCATCACTTTTATAATCATCATATACTAAAACATTATTTCCCTTGGACTGTAGAAAATCGAACACTGAAATACCGGATACTCCATAGCCAATCAATAAAATATTACTCATACTACACTTCTTGTTCTTATATACATTTGATTTACTTACTTATACAATGAAATTATAATACACTAATGTCTGCCAGTCAATCTGAAGAAAAATATTGATAGAAAAAATACTGCATTATAACAGTATTATGTTTTTAACTAGTTTGGTATTTAATTAACCATTAGCTTACATGTTAATTGTAATACTTGATTCCAATATATTACTTGCCTTTATTGCAATATAAGTAGCGCATTTGTGCCTAAATATATATAGAAATATTACTACAATGTATTAATATTTTCCTAGTATTACTATTAATGCAAACAAATTTTTTATAAAATATAAATTAGATCTTATATAATATAATTATATATATGATTCTGGAGTCGTTAAAAAATATTGTGAACAATGCTTTAATTATAAATGATAAAAATATAGAGAATTTCATTAGTGAATTAAATGATGGGGATTTGGTAGAAATATATACTGACGGTTCCTGTATGGGCAATCCAGGACCTGGAGGTTGGGGAGCTGTTTTTCTTTACAACAATACTAGGAGTACATTATCAGGATATGAAGAGAAAACAACTAATAACCGTATGGAATTAATAGCAGCTATTGAGTCCCTTAGTATAATTCCTGAATCAGTTAATATACATGTTTACACTGATAGTGAATATGTTAAAAATGGTATTACAATATGGGTACATTCTTGGGTAAAGAATAATTGGAAGACAACCGATAATAAAAAAGTTAAAAATCAAGATTTATGGCAACAATTATATAATCTAAATCAAATTAAAAATGTTACTTGGCATTGGGTTAAAGGCCACTCTAATTGTGTTAATAATGAAAATGCTGACTTTATTGCTAGGAGTGCTATTTTAAATAAAAATAAGTAATTAGTGTATGTACTATGTATAATATGATAATTAAAAATGAGTCTAAGATACGTATATATACGATATATAAAGTATTGCCTATTAAATTAACTAGAATTATTTCATAGAAGAATGGAATTTATTTATTATGTTCTAATTAAATGATACAAATATATAAAGTCGTACTATATAAAGTAGTATTATATAAAATATAATATAATATATTACTATAATACAAAAACGTAATTTTTAGTATAACCAATTAATTAACAGTATTTAATATAATGGGACAAATTATTGATCATATGAGAAGTAAAATATACAAATATATAAAGTAGTACTATATAAAATATAGTATATTACTTTAATACAAAAATGATAACTTTTATACAAAAATAATTAGTAGTATTTAATAAGATATGTTTGCGAATTGCATTTATAAATTATTGAATAATATTGGAATGATGGTAACAGTGTTTATTATTATTGAAAATTGATTATATGCATTATATAATTAACATAATTTAATATGAGAAAAGAATTTTTCAACAATCAATTATATAAGATAAGTAATTGTGTACATATTAAACAAATAAGGCAATAAATTTATTTTAATATGATAAATAAAATAATATATTTACATTACAGGAATATTATTAGAAGCAATTATGTATTATAATATAATGATATATATTTAACAAATGAAGTAACAAATGAAACAGGAATGTAAAATATTTTAATAGAGGTGTAAAAAGTTTATTACAAGTAAATTATACAAATATATTATTTATATATAAAAATAAGTTAATAAATTATTATAATATTGAAAGGAGTACAAAAAATGTTTATTATTTTTGAAGCAAATTATATAAATATATTATTTATATAT
>CAMJRB010000023.1 GCA_946408175.1 uncultured Holosporaceae bacterium | reverse complement strand
ACAATACAAACAGTAGTAATAAGTATTTATCAAATGATAATAATAAATATTTACAAAATAATTATAATAAATATGGTAAAACAAGTATGAATAATATTGATAATAAACAGTCCCAAATAGATAATACTGAATCTTGGAAAGACAATTTTAATAGTTTTGACACTACTGAACCAAATGATAATGAGGACTTATTAACAAACAACAATGATAAATATTGGCATAGGAATGATGAACTATATAAGCAGTCTGTGGTGAATACTAACAATTCAATACAGGCACCACAAATAAATGATTATAACAAAGAATATAACACTATTCCAAATAATGATGATGATATAAGTAAGTAGAAAGAGAACATATAAAAATAATAAGCAAAAAATGTTTTAATATATGCTTATATTATAACAAGTAAATACAGAATAATTGACATTGCTTCAATAAGTGCAGTGTCAATTTTATTGCTACATGATACATTAACTTGATATCTTTTACAAATTATTATATAAAAAGTATGAGCATTTATTAGACTCATACTTAAATTTATTAATTTTTATTATTATGTTACTGTTGTTATGTTAGCTTTTATTAAATCTGCAATACAATATATATATTATTAATATAAAGTTATTATTTTGTACAGTATTCATAATACTGGGATATATTATATATACAGCAAATCTGTTTATTACTATTTATGCCAGTGTTTATTACAATCACATTACAATATATATATTGTTAATATAAAGTTATTATTTTGTACAATATTCATAATACTGAAGTATATTATATATACATCAAATTTGTTTACTGTTATCCCAATTTCATTGTCTATTAATTATTTTAATTTTCTATATTGTTTAGTATTTATTTAGTTATTAATAATATTGTTTTACACATTAAATTCTGTGCGTTAGCTTTTATGCAATGTATTGTTGTTTTTACATACTTCGTCATCTATTGTAATTGTTTATTATTTATAGTTAATTTTTCAATATTATTTTACGTATCCATTTATTAGTTTTAATATTTTACTAGCCATTTAACCATCTCTATTTTCTACCTCTTCTTCTTGCTCTTCATTATCTTGTTCAATTTCTGGAGTGGATGAGTTTAAATCGTCATATAATAATTTATTAACAATTAATACAATTGATTCATCAGCTATTTGTATATCATATCCTTGATCACAATCTAAATCACTCCATATGAAATATGATTTTCCTTCAATTGTAACTAGAGGAATTTCACGTTGTGCACTACTATTCAGTTTTACTAATTTACCTACGCATTCAATTCGTGAGTCTTTTACTAGCATGTGGCATAAAGCATTAATATTAAACTGGAAATCAAAGGAATTTGACTGCATTAAACTATTCTGCATTTCAAAATGTACTGTATTATTAGTATCATCTCCCAATATATTAATAATACTATCTCCTAAATTTAATATAGACTCATCAAATTTACATCTACTATTCAATGATTTAAGTGTTGTATTTTTACTGCTATTTATAGGAGTCTTAGTACACTGTACTATACTATTATTGTTAAGTTCTATTTTATCAGCTTGTAACTTAATACTTGCATTATTGGTAGTAATATTACTAGCTTTATCTAAAGCTATATCACTATTTTTGGATTCTACTTTTGTATTATTACAATGTAATTGACTAGATTCATTAAGAACTATTTTACATCTATTTAGATTACATTCTGAATCATTAAAAGAACATGTACCACCATTTCTACTAATTATTTTTGATCCCTTATTTAAATTTATTTTACTGTTGGAACAATTTAATATTCCATTATTTATTAAAATTTTGCTGTCTTGGGTTAATCGTAGTGTTACATTTTTATTGAAATTAATAGTACTGCCATTTAGTAATGTTATATTAGTTTTAGATTTTGGATTAGAAAATAAATTAAATACATTCTTATCATCAATATTATTGAATATAATTGAACTATTGTTGTCTAATAGAATATTTGCACCCATTTCAAGTAAATTGAGAAAATTCTTATTATTATTTATTATTAATTGACTATTATTATCAAGATTAATATTAATATTTCCAGAACAGTATATATTGCTATCAATAACTATTTTTGATGCATTTAATTCAAATGTATTATATGGATTAATGCGTATATTACTATCTTTATCTAAATTTAATTCATAATTATCAAAATTGAATATTGGATATTTCTTTTTGTTTCCTTGATCAAATACTATATCTCCAGATACTTTTTTATAATTGTTTGTATTACTTCTTAAAACATTAGTATTTATATCACTATAATGAGACTTATTTATTTCCATTGCATTTAATGCTAGTGATTGCAATAATAAAAAATGTATAGTATAGAATGTTTTAAATATATAACTGCAGTTCATTATATCAACAAAACTTAACTTATTATTATTTAGAGTAGAAAGATTTAATTAAAATATTGTAAATTTTTGAAAAAATTTTAATAAAATAATTAGCATTATTATAAAGAATAATTCTATATATTTTAAATAAAAACAAGGACTAACAGATAATCTGCTATTAGTCCTTTCTTCAAAATTGTATTTTACTTATAAATTATCAAGTAGTAACTAGTACAATTCGCTTACTACTGGATTAAATTTAACATTCTCAAATAATTCATTGTAAAGATGTAATGTAGCACGAGGATTTTTTACATTAATATTACAATCAGTAAAACTCACATCATTTCCGTGCACTTCTAAATGAGACCTTTCTGTGTTTAAGTTTATTGTTAATCCACTAATATATAAAGGATCTCGAGCATTTATTATAAAATAACTATCATCTATAGTATCACTTTCTGCATCTCCAATATTTATAGTACTTGTTTTTTCTGATCTAAAATTACCTGCTAAATACAATTTAGCGTTATTTATTTGTATTGTACTACCACTTCCCATTGTTAAAGCACTTTCTGGCTTGAAGAATAGAGTCCTGCCTTGATTTATTATTAAATGCGAAAATGGTTGTGCATTCTCTGAACTCATATCTAATGCATTTACTGCATTTAATGAAGGACTTGAAATTGAATCACGAGCTAAATCCAATTGACCTTCTATAACATTAACAGCTGGAAAAAACTCTTGTATTGTTTGTTCATCTGTATCACTATTTTGATAGGTTGTACAACAACATCTATTGTTATCTTCTAATATGTTATTACTACCTCTCTGCCTTAATATACCGCTTGCAAAAGTATCAATATTAGTAAAAACTAATAATAAAGCTATTGATATTTTTAGAAAATTTTTCAATTTTAGAATCCATTATAAACCCCTTTTCATAAAACAGAATAAATGCCAAATGGTTAAGTATTAGTTAATATTCAACGCCCAAACAAGAAATATACAACATATTGGAATAAGGTATTTATAAGATATAGTAAGTATTTTTTGTTGAAAATATCTTGGAAAAAGTGTTCTAATTATTATAATACTTGCTATAAATAATAAAATGCACAGTATAAAAAAAATTGGATTTTTTATTTTAATAAAAAAATTTATATATAAAATAGAACTAAATAGTACATTCAAATAGTCAGCTAAATATATCATTCCAAACAATATTCCACCATATTCAGTATATGCTCCGGCAACTAGTTCAGATTCAGCTTCTACACAATCAAATGGAATATGATTTAATTTAATTAAATTAATAATGAAAAATATAATTGACATTAATAATAATAATAAATTAAATTTAGGAAATATTATTGATATATTTATTTCATTTATATTGAAGGTATTATTTAAAATAGATAAACAAGTTATTAATAATATATAAGGAATATCATAAGCAAATTTCTGAAAAATAACTCTTATACCTCCAATCATGCCAAACTTTGATTTAGAAGATATTCCTATTATTATTTCTGAAAAACTAATTAATTCATTTATAATGATTATCAATAATAAACTGTAGTTATTAGGTAATAAACAAAAGTTATTTAAAACCGGTACGAATGCAAATTGTAATAATGAGAGAAAAAATAATAAAGTAACACCAAATATTGAATAAATAGAATGACTGTATAAACAATTATATTTAAAAAATAATTTCAAACCATCTGCTAATGGTTGAAGTAATCCAAAAACACCACAGTAACTAGGTCCTCTTCTTAATTGAATTCTTCCTATTAATTTCCTTTCAAATAATGATAAGTAAGCAGCAACTGTAAGGATTATTATATAAAATATAAGTGTATTGATTATAAATAAAAGTAACTCCATATATTAATTATAAATTATTGTGCGCTAAATAATTTACAGTATTTATAACTTATTATCACTTTATTGTATTGTCAAATATCCATAAAATACACTATTATTATTTAATAGTTAATTAAAAAACTCTCGCAACTATAAGTTAATCTAAATTTACAATAGCATAATATATAATATCTGGCAATATTTACATAGCATATATTCTCTATTATAAATATATATACTACTATGCTTTAAATGATTTTCCACACCTACAAGATGGGCGTGAATTATTCTTTATCATTATGTTGGTCCCCAGTATACTATTAGTATATATGGTTATATCATCAATATATTGTTTAGCAGATTCTTCTATGTAGAATTTTATATTATTGGCTTCAATTATAGTATCAGTGTCACGTACAGAATCAAGGATTAACACCAACATACTCCCAGCACATCCTCCTTTTGTTAAAACTATTCTTGGAATTTTGTTAGGATTATTTGCTAATACTGTAGTTATTTTATTTAATGCATCTTCAGTAATATTTATCATTTTATATTCAAAGTATTTAATAAATCAGCTAGTTCCTGGCGCGCTGCTATATGAGATAAGTTTATATGAGATTGCGATGTATTACTATCTAATAATGTCAATCCAGATAAAAATAATTCTTTGAATATAATCCTATCTTTAAATCCTCTGGCCAATCTAAAACCTAGTCTTTTAGATAACATATTTAATATTCTTTCTAATTCTTTTTTATTTCTGGATTCTACACTTGACATTCTATTTAATAGTATTATCCAATCTATAGTTCCTTTATCCCTTTTCGCTCTTTCTTTCTTCTGATTCCATACGGCTTCAGCGTAAGAACTAGTTTGTATATTATTAGTATTAGGACTTGCTTTTATTATCAAATCTAGATCTATAAAACTCTCATTCATTGGAGTAATTATAATATCAGCGAATGAATGGGCTAATCTAGCCAAACTATTATCATGTCCTGGAGTATCAATCACTATAAAATCAAATTGCTTTAGCGATGATAATAATTCTATGAATACTATAGTATCCATTCTTTGTCTAATAGTAAAAGAATCGTCAATACTTTCAAAAATAGGTTTAGAAAATGGTACTAATATATTTGGATTATCTGCCTTTGTCTTTATCCTATTTTCAATATAACGAGAGAGAGTTCCCTGTTTAGCATCTGCATCTATTGCTGCCACCTTATATCCCTTTATCAGTAAACTAACAATAAGATGCATTGCTAATGTAGATTTACCAGTTCCTCCTTTTTGATTACCGAAAACTATAATCCTTCCGCTCATTTATTATTAGTGATAATAGTCTTATAGTTTCAGTTTAAACCATTTTACTTCAAAATTTTAATAAAATTTATAGCGTTGGTTCCCCCCTGTTTACTTTTTCAGTTTTTGGTTTCAAGTTTAAAAAAGTCAATAAAGGAGCTGCTATACAAATAGGCGAAAATGTTCCTACTATTATACCTACCATTATTGGTAATGCTAAAGCTGCTATTACTTTACCTCCAAATAAATATAGAGAAAAAACCGCTAATAATGTAGTTGTAGCTGTTAATAATGTTCTTGACAGTGTATCATTTAAACTCTTATTAATTACTTCTCCTGTTGATAAATTCCTGAATCTCCTGAGATTCTCTCTAATTCTATCAAATATAACAACAGTATCATTTATTGAATAACTAGCTGTTAAAAGTATTGCAGTAATAGAAGTTTCACTAAATTCTAATGGGAAGATTGAAAACATACCAAATATAATAGCACAATCGTGAACTAAAGCTGCTACTGCACATATAGCAAATTGCCATTCGAAACGAAGTACTATGTATATAAGCATAGCCAGCAAAGCAAAGCCAACCGCTTTAACAGCATTTGCTATTAATTCATTACCTACTTTAGGACCCACTGTTTCTATTCTTTTATATATTACATCTTTGCCTAAATTATCTTTTACTTTCTGAATAGCTTTAGCTTGTCCTTCCCCCTCGTCCTTTGATTGCTCCAATCTTATTAATAAATCATTAGGACCACCGAATTGTTGTATTGAAGCACTGCCTAATCCTAAGTTGCTTAAACTAGTTCTCATTTCAGAAACATCAGGAGTACTAGGCATTGTTACTTCAAATATGTATCCTCCTTTGAAATCAATACCGTAATTTAATCCTTTAAAACATAGAAATGAAAAACATAACACAATAGCAGCAATAGCAACTGATATTGTATATTTACTGTATTTTATAAAATCTATTTTTGTTCCATATGGAACTAAATGTAAACGATACATATTAAACCTTCCTATACTACTATGTTGTCATTATATTTATTTCCTTTTAACCACATTCCTACTAATGATTTAGTTAAAAAGAAAGTAGTAAATAACGAAATAATTGTTCCAAGTGCCAAAGTAACAGCAAATCCCTTTATTGGTCCAGAACCGAATTCATAGAGAACTATAGATCCTATTAATGTAGTTAAGTTAGAATCTACTATGGTAGTTATAGCCATTTTATAACCTTGAGATACTGCTACTGCTGGTTTTATACCCATTCTCATTTCTTCTCTCATACGCTCATATATTAAAACATTAGCATCAACTGCTGTTCCTATGGTAAGTGCTATACCAGCTATACCTGGGAGTGTTAAAGTTGCGCCTAGTAATGTTAAAAAAGCAAACAGAAGAATTACGTTAGTAAAAAGTGATATTACGGAGAAAACACCAAATTTTCCATAAGATAATATCATAAATACTGCAACTGATAGGAATGCAAATATTGTTGCTTTGGCCCCAGCAGCTATTGAATCAGCTCCTAAACTAGGTCCTACATTTCTTTCTTCAACAACTGTTAATGGTGCTGGTAATGAACCTGCTCTTAGTAGTAGTGCTAATTCTTGAGCTTCTTGCATTGAGAAATGACCAGTAATTTGAGCAGTTCCATTGTTTAATACTGCTTGAAATACAGGAGCACTTAATACTTTACCATCCAATACCATAGCAAACTGTTTGTGTAAATACTTTTGTGATAATTCAGCTATTTTTCTAGTTCCTTCTCCTGAATCAAATTTTATTGATACACAAGGTGCTCCAGATTGAGGATCTACATTCATTTGAGCATCAACTAGTGATTTACCAGTTAGAGATACTTGCTTTTTTATTGGTAAGTAATTAATTATTCCATTGCCTCTTTCTTCTGGTAAATAAATAACACCTGGTTTTACTGGAAATTTAGGCTTAGAACCATCTTTTACTACAATTGGTTCCATTTCTTCATCTACTCCATGAAACGTAAGAATAGCTGTTTTCCCTAGTAATCTTTTGACTTCCTTAGGATCTTCAACTCCAGGTAGTTGCACTACTATACGATTGGAACCTTGTCTTAATATAGTAGGTTCCTTAGTACCTGTCTCATCTATTCTATGTCTTATAACTTCTATAGACTCATTAACTATTTTTTTAGAATAAGTATCTAAAAACTTCTTAGATATAACTGCAACAACTTCATTTTCATTATTTGATATTTCTAGTTCACTCTCAATTTTTTTTAATATCTTTTTAACAGGTTTAAAATCATCTGGATTAGTTAGTGTAATAAGTATTCTTGAGCCATGTTCTTGCTTCTGTACTGCCATTCTTTTATACTTTATATTTTGTTTTCTTAACTGCTTTCTAGCTTCATCAACTATACCTTCTTGAAATTCCTTCGCTACTTCATCTATACCAACTTCAAGTTGAATATGGGATCCACCTCTTAATTCCAAGCCTAAACTAACTGAATGCTGCATAAATTTTGGTAATTTATCAAATGTCGACTGGCTTACAAATGACGGCAATGCAAAGATAAAGCCAATAAGACAAATAATAAATGTAGACCAAATTCTTGTTTTTGATATTATTAACATTTTTTATTAACCTTTTTTATGACCATCAACTTGTGGATTACTATTAGTTGTAGTTGCATCTGTTGGATTATTATTTATTACATTCATTATAGTTGCTTTTAAAAATCTACACTTAACTCCATTAGCAATTTCTAATATAACTTCTTGGTCATTTTCAACACTATCAACTACAGCAATAAGACCACTGTTTGTCATTACTTTATCACCTTTTTTTATAGAAGCTATTAACGCCTGGTGTTGTTTCTGTTTTTTCTGCTGAGGACGTATTAATAAGAAATACATAATAGCAATAAATGCTATCATTGGTAAAAATGATAATAGACTAGAAGATTGCTTAGTTGTATTACCATCGGCAAATACTTGACTTATAAAAAATAACATTAAAAAGTTACCTAAATATAATTACTTTATTTATATATAGTTTAGCATTTTCCAGAATGTTATGGAAATTACAAATACTATATAATTAATAATACAATTAATATTAATAATACTGCTTGTAAGATAAGTATTATAATTTATATTATAATATATTTATTATAAATTCTCTTCATTTTAATTAAAAAAATATCACATAACAATTATATACATCTCGGCTATTGGATTAATAGAACATCATAATTATATATTTTTGGCTATTTGTTTAATAGAACATTATAATTATATATATTGCGTCTATTTATAATAAAAATTAAATATTTATTTACTATATGTAAGTACACTTATTATGAAACTAATAAAATATATTGTACTTATATAATGAAAATTAATCTGTTATATTTTATTACTATTACTAGTATATTTACTAATAATGTCTATACAAATCATTGGAATAACGCAATTTATGATTTTAATAATAATAATATATCTGGTAGTAAAAAGAATATTATAAATACTTATGATTATGATAATAATTCAGATTACAACTACAATATAGTTACCCAAAGTGATTTAGATGAAGTTGATAAATTTATTAATGATTTCCTAATAGGAAGTACTAATAATAATCAAGATTACAGTGTTTCTAATAATAATTTTCTTAACAGTATTATGGTTAATAATAATAGAAAGTTGTCATATGATGTTACTGATAATAAATATAATAATTTAGGCTCTAAAACTGATAATTATAATATAAATATTAAACCAGTATCTATTAGTAATAATAATAAAATAAATAGTTTTAATTATGATAATAAGCCAATGAATCGTAACAATACTTGTAAAGTACTGCCAAGTATGCAAAAATACATAGACAAACAACAGAACCAAAATATAATACAATATCCAATAGAAAGCAATTATAATAGTACGTTTAACTATACATTAATGCCACCTGTTAATAATCAGCTTGATATATTATCTGATAACCAATTAGATTATGAAAAGATAAATATACAAAATAAAAACACTAGTGTAATTAATCATCCTCAATGTATTGTAATAAAAACTCCTACGGAATATAATACCTCTTCAGTAAAACAAAAAGGCATTAATAAGCAAATAGTAACAAATACTGAAACAAGTATTCTAACAAATAGTGAAATAAATAGATTTATAAACAATCATCCACAAATAAATCGAAATAACAATGCACAAAATAATATTAAAACACAAGGACAAAAAAACAATGATAATTTAGAAAATATTTTACCAGATAGTTATATAGATAACTTACTAAATAATAATAATAGACAACTAAAAACAAATACTGATATACGAAATAATAGCTTGAGTAAAGTATTAACTAATGATGAAATAGATAAATTGTTTTCTAGTGCTGATCCAAATATTATAATTCCCATAAAAATATATGATAATAAAAATGTAAAATCAAATAAAAATAAGCTAAAATTACGTGATAACATATACGTAAATAATAATATTAATAACAGTAAAAAACATATAAACAAATCAAAAATTCCACAATTGAATATAAAGAATAATAACAACAATGTAAATATTGATAAATGTCTTAGTGATAGAAAGAACACAATTGAAAGTACTAATACAAGGAAAATTATTAATGTTAAGAAAGTTGATAGTAAAAAGCATAAAAGATGTTTAAGCAAAGAACCCGTGGGGCTTTCAAATAAAATTAAGTCAATAAGATTACTTAATAAAAAGAAAATATTAAAAGTAATAAGGAATACTAGTATTAATACTGATTGGGAAATGGGCATTAATCAAAATGATATAAATACATTTTTTGAAAATATTAATAACTCAAATGCTTTTGAAAATATGAAAATGCAAGTATATTCATTATTAGGAGAAATGTCTCCCTCATTTGGTGATAATGATAAAATAAGATTAATTTTAGATATTATTAACTATAATAAAAATAATAGGGATGAAAAACACAATTATAATTATAATAAATCATTAGCATTAGCCGGAATCTTTACTGATTATTATTTAAATAATATAGATTTATATAATGAGAATACTGAACAATTTAATAAAGAATGTTTAGATTTAGCTACTAATATTTTATTATTCAATAAGAAGGATTATGATAAAGCTGTAAATATAATTCATTGTAATTCATTTTATAATATAATAAATAAAATAGTAAAAGGTGTTAATTTTATAGAAAATTTTAAGAACAATAGAGTTATTTTAAAGAAAAAATTAGTTGATTTGAAATTATCTAATGGTAAAAGACAAAATTGGTTTATTTCAACATTTAAATTATTTGATTATGCATTACAATATTCCAGTGAAAATGATGCAATAAGAAACACTTTATTTGCTAAGTTTGATAATTATTTACAAAATAATTCTAAATATAGAGATATTAAGGAAGGAATAAAACTTATACCTACATTGAAATCATTCGTTAAACAATCCAATGAAAAATTTGATAACACAGCATTGAAAGCACTATATGGAGAGGAAGATAGTGATATAGCTTGTTACGGAATAATGGGTTCTATACTAATGTTCAGGATATTTCCAGAATTGAAAAGTATATTTAGTAGCAATCAATTTGGCATAAATGATAGTATAATTAGTTTAGCAAATAAATTTCATTTTTCAAATAATCAATCACTAGCAAAACAATTTAATGAACAAGCAAGTAAAATATTAGATATAGCTAATTATTATAATGGTAAGAAATTATTTAATAATACTGATTATTTAATTATAATTACTAGCGGACTTACTAGGGATCAAGTAATAAATGATAGAAGGTATATTTCTCGTTATAATACTGAAAATATACTAGCACCAAATATAAGTAATAATATTGGCAATAAATTAGAATTATATGAACTTATTGGAGTTCAATTATGTAGTAATGGCAATAATGATTACATTAGTATTACTGACAAGCAATTAGATAATGCAATAAATGCTCAAAATGAATTTGGAAAATATTGTATAAATAAAAATTTACAACCAATGCAAACATTGTATAAGAGAGTATTACAAAATGAAGTATAATGGATATAGAAATTAATATATATTACTAACAAATATATATTACTAACAATAGAATATTACTATAATATAGAGTTAAAGTAAAATATATAAATATAAATTATTAATTGATGCTTCCAATAATAAATACAGAATTGAATATATTCAGTAAATTGAAATAATATTCAAACTTGATTAATATAATGACTGTATTTATGTTAAAAAACTACTTGACATATTGATCAAATATGTATTATTATAAAATTGAAGGTAATAGGAATATAAATATATATGTGCAAGAAAATATTAATAATTAGTTCATTGATATGTAGTTGTAATTTAGTTAATGCTTCGACAAATAATAGAATACCGATACAGAATCGATCAAATAATATAAGGAAAAGTATTTCTTATAATTCAAATAATATTAATCACAATAGTATTAATATTAGAGAAGAAACTAATGATAATTATGCAATTGCAATTAATACAAACAATCCATTGACCAAAACTGAGATAGAAGAATTTTTTGATAATCTAAAAAATGATCCAAGTGCATTAATTAATGCTAAATACCAATTATATTCTATAGAATGTAAATATTTCAAAAAAGGAATATTCGATATATTAATAGAATATTTGTATAAATATTTTGAAGAGATTTCTAAATCAAAAATAAACGATTTAAATGGCGTTTATAGTAACAAGTTATCTCAATTTTCTGATGATATAGGCATACAAATAATAATGCTAATTAATGAATGTTTAAATAATCCAAATCAACAAATAAAACACAGTAATCTATTAGCGAATGCTAATAAAGATACTTTAAATTATGCAACTATAATTTACAATAATATTGTTACTAAAATTATAAGAGGTGTAAATCTAATTTCTAATTTTACAAAAGCTAAAAAGTATTCAATAAAACATTCACAAGATGAAGTAATGAAAAATAAAAGTAATGTTATAAGTTTTTCTAATCAAAAAAAATGTTGGTTTATGTCCTATTTTTCATTTTTAATAGCTATGTGTGATTCAGCAGATATTAATGATCCAATACATAAAACTAATTTTGGTAAGTTTGTTAACTATTTACATAATAAACAACAAGGATTTACTCGTAAAGTTCATAACGATAATAATGAAAAAATTAAACTTAGAAGACTTGTGCAGCAGGATAAATATACTAAGTTTGATTATTTACAAGAAGGAAAATGGCAAGAACACATGTCTGGCATTGGATATAATGAATGGGCTTTGTCAAGTACTAACGTAGTAGGTGAAAGAATAGATTTAATATCTGAACTAATTACTTGGTGTTCTGAACATTATTATTTTATACAATCAGAAGTATTAAATGGAAAAGAAAAATTTCTCCAACAGAAGAAACAACAGATTGAAGATTTGACTATGAAAGATTGGAAAAAAGAACTGGATAAGAGAAAAAAAGTAAATCAATTTAATATAAATGACTTAGAAGAAGAAATAAATGAAAGAAATGTTATAAATAATATTATAATTACATTAATAGAAGAACTAGAAAATGCAAACAAAATTAATCAAAATATTACTACAGAAGAAATACAACAAAAACTAGATACACAACAAGAAGCCGGTAAGAACATTATAAATAATTTTATATATAATTTAAAAAATGAAATAGTAAAAAGAAGTGGAATAGAAGAAATTAAACAAGATTTACAACAAAAAAGACAAGAAAATATTAAGATTATTGAAAAATTACTAGAAGAAATAGATAAGGCACGACAAACAAATGATAATCTTAATATAAGAGCCATAAAGAAAGAAAAACAAGAAGAAATAAAAAAGATTGATAACGACATATTATTAATTAAACAAGAATTGAATAATATTTCACTACAGGATTCAAAACCATTTTCTAGTAACACAAAAGAACGTATTAGAAAATCATTACATTTACTTGAAGAACTGCAAGATTTAAATTATGGAGTAATTGATACAGCATCAGCAGGATTAATGATTATATTAAATCTATTCCCGGAATTAAAAGAATTTATTGGTAATGGGCCTGCATATGCTTTAGAGAAAGATGCTATGATTGCTTGTGTTGAAGGTACATTATTGGATGAGAATAGTGAATTAAAAAAATACCATGATGATTTCCTGGACCAACAATTGAATGATGTGAAACATGAAATAGGAAAAAGAGAAGAGTATATAAAGATTCTTAAGAATGCACAGAATAAAATAATCAATACAAATTTTAATAAACACAAAGAAGAATTACAAGAAGAAATAAATAAATTGGAATCAGAACTAAAACATGGAAAACATAACTTAAAATTCTATACAAGAGACAAACTACATGCTCATAAATTGTATTATACGCATGGACATGCAAATGTTTTGATGAATATTGAAAATGGTAAAGTATTTAGTAATAAACCATATGTATTATTTAAAGTAAGTAGTGGTATGGATATTAATAAACTAATACAAAATTATAGATATATTACGCACTATAATCAAAATGGTGAATTAGAGATATATGAGCCAATAAGTATATTATTAAGTAATGGTGGACATTCTGTTTGTTTTTCAAAAACTGGTAAATCAGACAAAAGTTGGAGTGGAATAGATAGTAGTCTAGGATATAATGATGATAATTATTCATTAGATGATATTATATATGATAGTACATTAGTAGAGAAAGATAATAATGGTAAATTATTAGATAAAAATAAATATTTATCCAAAATGTATAATGTTAAAAACGATGGCATAATATATAAAGGACAACGAAAATTTTCGCCTCATGCAATATTATATAAAAAAATATTTAAATCAGAAATAAATCTAACAATAAATAAAATGAATTTACTAGATTTTTTCAATAATTTTGCTTATAACATAATAAATAAAAATGCAGCAGAAGTAATAGAAAAATTTAAATCTAATAGTGATGATAATGCATTAATAGAATTCTGCAAAAGTGTAATTTTAACTCAACTTGATAATTTTAATTACACAGAACAACAAAAGGAAATAATACGTAGTTTAATACAAAATACAGAAAATACTTCGGAAGTAAATGATAGTATACATAATAATATTTACTACATTGTAAAAAATCATTATATAAAACTGTGGAATGAATTCCTTTTTAATAAGTTAAAAATTGTTAGTGCTAATAGTTTAATTACTGCTATACCGGATAATATACAGTTTTATTATGATAGATATGGTTCTGATTGGTTTAGTCATTTTGAAGAATTTATGAAAGAGCAATGTCTTATTGAACCAATTGAAAATAAATATCGGAAAAAATATATTACAATGACATTGCATGGAATATTGGAAAATGATATGACATGGAGTAGTATTAATAATACTAAAAATAACAAATATGACTGTATATTATTATCATCAATAAATACCAAATCGAATTACGATTATTTTAGTGTTCGTAACAAATACAGCAGCACAATATTCAGTAATTTTAAGAAAGAATTAGCAACAATGAATCCATCATGGAATTATTCACTAATAATGAAAATGCGTCAATTAATAGATGGTGGATATATAACCAATCCTGATATTATTAATTACATACAAGATCATGACAAGCTTTTAAAAAAGCTTGGTAATATTCAGCAATAGTACAAAAATCTACATAGTTGCAATATGCTATTTATTGCAGCTGTAGATGCCAATACTTTATATATGTATATTATATATATTGTTTAATTACCATTCTAGTTCGTATTGATAATAACTAATTAATGTTAGGTCATTATATCTCATACTTTCACCAAAACTCGCTATTTTGTACAAATATTAATAATTAATACATCCTAAACTTACATGATTACTTTTTAATATTCCATATGTATTCAGTTCTATTACTAAATTTTAATTCATAATACTTTCTGGATCTATGTAAGTTCTTTTATTTTTCTTTTTATCATTCATTAATGAAAAGTATAACTTACCTTCCCTAGCAACTGTTCCTATTTTCTGTCCTTTTTTAACTCTTTGTCCTTGAGTTACATTAGTATTACCTAATTTTGCATATAAAGTTACTCTTGATGGATTCTCATGTTTTACTATTACCATTTTTCCATAACCTAAAGTTCCTTCATTTTGTGGAGTACCAGAGAATTTTACTACTCCATCAGCAATGGCTTTAACTGGACTACCTCCAGTAGACTTTATTATTGTATATTCTTTAGTATCTTTAAAGTGTTTGAGTATTTTAGTAGTATTTTTATTCACTGGCCATACATATTCACTTGGTTTATTTTCTTGTGAATTATCTTCAATTAATATATTGTCATTTTCTGTTGTATTATAATTGTCACTGTCATTATTAATAGTAAGAGTATTAATATCCTCTTTAGTTAACAATCCACCTTTCTGTATTAATTTAAATTTATAATTATTGGAATTTAATTCATTACTATTTGAATCTGATTCATTTATATTATTAAAATCTTCTTGTACACTACTGTTTTCTTCGTTCTTGGATTTTACTATTAATTTCTGTCCTGCATATAATTCATAAGGAGGAGTTAGATTATTTAGTTCTATTAAATCCGATCTGGTTATATTATGTTGATGTGCTATAGATCCCACAGTATCCCCTTCTTGTACTGTGTAATTAGGTACCTGTATATTTCTAGAAACTTTTATAACTTCAGGTTCATTATGTTGTTGTTTTCTTGGACTTTCACAAGATGTTAATAGAAGGCAAATTAATAAACAACCAAATAATTTATTAATATTTATCATCTAATTCTCCTCTTTATACTTAGAAATTAATATTAAATATATTTCTCATAGTATTAATTTGTTCATAACTAGTAGTATCCACAGTTATAGGAGTAATTGTTATATATCCTTTGCTTATTGCTCCTATATCACTATCTAGTGTATTGATATCTTCACTATTAGTATACGATCCAATGCCTATCCAATAATGATCTACTTTCCTTGGATCTGTATATTGTACTAATCTATCATTTATAATTCTGTGTCCTTGAAAAGTACTTCTTACGCCTTTAACCTCATCTATTGTCTTGACAGCAGGAAAATTAACTGATAAGAATACATTCTGTATAAAAGTATATTCTTCTAATATTTTGTTAAGTATTATTCCAGTATAATGTTTAGATATTTCCCAATTAATAGTTCTATCGGCATTTCTCTGTTGACTAAATGATATCGAAGGAATACCAAATATACAAGCCTCTCTAGCTACTCCTATGGTTCCTGAATATAATATATCATCTGATAAATTAGAATCACTATTAATACCAGAAAGTACTAAATTCGGATAAGTATCTACATTAAATAAATGTCTCAATCCAAAAGCTACACTATCAACTGGAGATCCACTAACAGCATAGTGATTATCATCTATTTTTTTTGCAGTAAATGGATTAGCCAAAGTTAAACTATTGGAAGCACCACTTCTATTACTATTAGGAGCTATTACTATTATATTATTGCAATTTTCTTTAACTATACTTTCTAATAACTTTATACCAGGTGCACAAATACCATCATCATTACTGAGTAATACCTTCATATTCTTTAATTTTAAATGTTTCATATGATGTATCTTTCCTTTCCTATTTTAAAGAGAATTAGTTTAATTTTATGTTAAATACTCAACAATCATATTAAGTTTCAACATGCCCTCATATGTTAATATTAAATAACCATTAATGTCAATATCCTGTGATGATTTACTATGACGTCTACTAGTTTTTTGAGATGTTATAACATAGGAATGTTGCTTTAATACTTCTATTTTATCAAATAATTTATATTTTTTTATAACATTTTTATTTAAATTATTAATATCAATTCCAAACTTAGTCCTCAACCCCATAATTAATTGTTCTTTATATACATCATCATTACTTAATAATACACAATTAAATTTAGGATTTTGTGCCCATAATAACCAATCATTAATATTATTTACTTGTTCTATAGAATATATATTATTATTAATACTTACTCTAGAATGAGCTCCAGCTCCTACTCCATAATACCTATCGTAATTCCAATAAGATAAGTTATGTCTACTATATAGTAGTGTATCACTTTTTACATAATTTGAAATCTCATACATTTCGAAACCATTACTCTCAGCTGTTTTTATAGTTTCTTCAAAAAAACTACTACTACTATTAGGAGCGTCTATAAAGCCTTTATCTATTAAGTATTTAATATAATTATTATCTTCTATAATTAATTCATACAATGAAATATGTTGTATTGGTAACAGTAATATTTCATTTAATTCTTTTATCCAATCTTCTAATCTTTGTCCTGGTCTATTATAGATTATATCTATAGAAGTATTATTAAATATACTACTCATATCATAAACACAATTAATAGCATCATAGGAATTATGTATTCTACCTAGTATTTTTAAATCATTATCTATTATCGATTGCACTCCTATTGATATTCTATTAATTCCATAATTTTTGAATTGTTTAGCTTTATTTACAGCAATAGTTTTTGGATTAGCTTCTATAGTTATTTCTACATTACTACATACTTTAAATACGTTATATATATAATTTAATAATTTATCTATAAATATTGGAGCAATTAGGGATGGAGTACCACCCCCAAAGTATATACTAGTTATTTCTTCATTATTATAAAATTGTTCAAGGAATTTATTTAATACATTTTTATATAATTCAAAGTATTCTAAATAATCAATATTTCTATTACAAACTACACTATTAAAATCACAGTAATAACATTTAGACAAACAGTAAGGCCAATGTATATATATAGTACTCATTTAATGATGCTCATTTACATGCTACTCATTTACATGGTACTCATTAATTAATTATAATCTAATGAAGAAGCTATTTGAATAGCATTTAAAGCAGCTCCCTTACGAACATTATTAGCTACACACCAGAAGTTTAAACCATTACTTATTGTCGGATGCTTTCGTATTCTACTAACTATTACTTCGTTTTTGTAATTATCATTGCAATCTCTTGGCATAGCATATCCTCCTGGCACTGGTTCATCCTTTACTATAATACCATCGAAATTATTTAATATTTCTTTTACTTCTTCTATATTATTAATTTCTTTTTCAAACTTAGCGAATACTGAAATTGAATGACCTACAAATACTGGTACTCTAACACAAGTAGCGGTAATATCTATATTTGGTAATTCTAATATTTTCTTAGTTTCATTTATCATTTTCCATTCTTCCTTAGTATAATTAAGTTCTCCGAAGTCTCCTATTTGAGGAATTAAATTAAATAATATACCAGCTGGAAATGGACTGTCTTCATCCGCATCTAATAAACCCTCACATTTTCTGTATTCGGTAATTTCTTCTTCAAATACATAAAGACCATCCTTACCAGCTCCACTTACTGATTGGTAAGTAGATATAACTAATTCTTTCAAGCCAAAAGCATTATGTAAAGGTTTTAAAGGCAATACTGTCTGAATAGTTGAACAATTAGGATTAGATATTAACTTATGTCCTTTGGCACTATTAATATTTATTTCAGGTACTACCAATGGCACATCATCATGCATTCGGAAATATGAACTATTATCTATTACAGTACATCCATTTTCTAAAGCTTGAGGTACATATTTTTGGGATAAATCTTCACCAGTAGCTATTAATACTATATCGTACTTACTAAAATCTATTGTGTTAATATCTTTTATAATAATACTATTATTACTACCCCAAATGCTGAGATCTAAACGCTTCCCTGCCGATTTTCCAGAAGCATAACCATCTATATTATCATTAATTAACATTTTATTCTCATAAAATATATTTAAAATTTCTCTACCAACAAGTCCAGTAACTCCAATTATTGCTATTTTCTTCTCTTTTATTCCGTCAAAATTTTTAGATAAAGTACTATACATATTGTTATACATTATTAATATATCTATTATAATTATACTATTATAGGAATATTGTAGTTAACGAAAAATTAGCCCATAATGGCTAACAAATTATTACTGAAATTAAATAATAATAGGGATAAAAAAGCTGTAAGATGTTTTATAGATAGTATAACGAAACAACCCAGTCACATTAAAATACACTAGCAGCAACTGAATGTCATTAATGACGTAGTGACTACTTTGTTAATACAATTTACTATTTCGATAGTAACATAACTCTTTACATAACGAGTAGCATTATGATTAATAATCAGTGTACATTTTGTTTTGGACATATTAAATAATTGATGCTATATTAATGAACAGATTAACACTTATATTATTGGAGTTGTTATCTGTAATTAATACCATATAGAGGTTAACTATATATAGTACTGGCATTTAATATATTTTCTATTTTAAAATACCTATATTATACTGTACAGTATATACACTATTTCTGATGTTGTACACTGTTGTATTATTGAATTACATATATTGTTCTAATCCTAATTCTACTAAACATTCTTTTTCATAATTTAAATAATCTAATGTATTTTTAAATATTTCTCTAATACTGTTTTTTATATTTAATATAATTGGATTATTAATAGGATGCAAAATACTTAAGTAAAAATATATATTTTTACAATACTTAATAGAAGTATTAAGA
>CAMJRB010000022.1 GCA_946408175.1 uncultured Holosporaceae bacterium | reverse complement strand
AAATGGATAAAGCTAGTGAAATAGCCACAGCTAGAAATATTGGTAAGGAAGAAGGGCTTGCCGAAGGTAAACATGAAAAAGCTATAGAAACTGCAAAGAAAATGTTATCAGATGGTTTATCAATAGAGAGAGTATCTAAATATACTGGATTGTCTGAAGAAACAATAAATAAATTATAGTATTAGTATTTTTATTCTTTGCTGCAATTTGTACTAAAATGAATGGGCTAATAAAACTATCTTGCAAGTGTTTCTATTAGATGTTAACATATAAATGTATATAATATATATTGTTAAATTATTTTAGGGTTATAAACATGCAGGTTATACTGTTAGAAAAAGTTGGAAAATTAGGATCTATAGGAGATTCTGTTAAAGTAAAAACGGGTTATGCTCGTAATTGCTTATTACCTAAGCATAAAGCATTGAGATGTACTAAGGCTAATATGGAATATTTCAAGTCTAAGAAGAATGAAATAGAAGCTAAGAACTTGAAAATGAAACAAGAAGCTGAAAAACTAGCATCTAAGATGCAGAATGTATCTGTAACGGTAATAAGGCAGGCAAGTGATTCGGGATACTTGTTTGGTTCTGTTAGACCATCTGAGATAGTTGCTGAGTTAGAAAAGCAGGATATAAAAATTTCAAAGGGACAATTAAAAATAAAAAATCCGTTGAAAATGACTGGGACTTACAGAATAGGAGTGCAATTACATCCTGAAGTAGAAGTTGATATAATACTTAATATTGAAACATTCCACCAACAAGAAAATATTGATGAAGAAAAATCATCTGACGAAGTAGAGAATAAAGAATCTAAAGAAGAAGCAGAACAAAAATCACTATAAAAATAATATATTGTTGATATAGCTTACATTACAGTAATGTAGTGTCTGTAATGTGATGTATAAGTTGTATGCTACATAGTTTTGTATTTAGTCTTGCAGAGTTTTATAGTGGATATTACTGCTGTTTATTATAGCTTAGTGTTATGTTATAGTGGATTTTTCTAATAAATATTAAAAAAATGATTAGTATTAAGTATGAATTGTCAATAGGAACTTTTCCAATAAGGTTTATATTTAAAGAAAGGTTAATAATATGACTAAGACTATTTTTAATCCAGTAAGAGGAATGAAGGATTTGTATGGTATTGATTTAACAAAATACCAGTACATAATAGACAATGCTCTGAGAATAGCTAATAAATACGGTTATAAACTAATAGAAACTCCAATAGTTGAAAATACTGAAGTATTTCAAAGATCTATAGGAGATGAAACTGACGTAGTTGCTAAGGAAATGTATACATTTAAAGATAAAGGAGATGAGTCAATTACTCTTAGACCTGAAGGTACTGCTGGGGTTATGAGGGCTATAGTTAGTAATAATATATCAGTAACTAAAAATAATCCGTTAAAACTTATGTATTATGGTCCTATGTTTAGATATGATAGGCCTCAAAAAGGAAGATACAGACAATTTCACCAATTAGGATTTGAAAATATAGGAGCTATGAGTCCTTATACTGACGCGCTTACTATAGCTCTAGCTCATGAAATATTAACAGCAGTAGGTATTTTCGATTGTCAAGTATATATAAATAGTTTGGGAGAATTATCTTCAAGAGAAGATTATATAAAAGCAATAGTTAAATATTTTTCAATATATGAAGATAAATTATCAGAAGAATCTAAAATAAGGCTAAAGAAAAATCCATTACGAATATTGGATTCTAAAGATAATAATGATAAAGAGATATGCTCAATGGCGCCTAAGATATATGATTATCTCAGTAAAAATGATATTAAATATTTCGAATGCATTTGTGACATATTAGATAATTATGGTATTAAATATGAAATAGATAATTTACTAGTAAGAGGATTAGACTATTATAGTCATACTATATTCGAGTTAAAAGTAAATAATGGCCAATACAAAGACGCTATAGGAGGCGGTGGCAGATACGATAGATTACTCAACATTTTGGGAGGTCCAGACGTTTCAGGTATTGGTTTTGCTATTGGTATGGAAAGATTAATGATGTTATTAGATGATAATAAATTTAAACTAAAAGAAAATATAATATCAGTAATTCCAGTATCAGAGAATGAAAATGAAAGTGCTTTTGAATTATATAAAAATATATTATCATATGATATAAGAGCTGAGTTTGTACACATTGGAAATAATTTAAGTAAGAAAGTTGAAATCGCAAGTAAATTGGATAGTAATATATTATTAATAATAGGAAACGATGAAGTAAAAGACAATACAGTCACAGTTACTTACATGAACAAAACAGAAGAAGAGGGGAGAAATACAGTAATTAATAGAAATAATATAATAAATTTTTTAAAGTATAATTAATATTAGGAAATATTTTTATTTTGTTTGCTTTTAATAAACTATTACATATTATAATGTAAAGACTAGCAATTAGGTTTTAATAACAGGATATGTTTTTTAGTAACATATCCTCATTTATGTATTTTAAACAATAAATCTATTAGTTGCTGCACTTGTAATTAATTGTTCTTTCTTACTGCTTGTTTTTGATGACTGTGTATCCTGAAATAACCTACATAGACGTAGTATAGGTTCTTTAAGCAGATTATTGCATTTAGTTAATGCTGTTTTTAGTGTAATGGATTTTGCTGCGAGGTTCTGAAGCCCATCATCATTCTGTAGAAATGACCTCATTTTCCTTATTATTTGTACTATGGATTCTATACTAGATAATAGTGTCATATCTGGGGTTATTCTTATATCGCTCAATAATTCACGTCTTTCAGATGACAAAATATCGTTAATCACATGATTTACGCTGTCTGCAATTTTATTTGAGACGAAATTTACTAATTGTTCAAAAGTAACATATTCAGTATTATTAATGTCTAACGAAAATAATCCTAACTGCGCTTTATTTGTTAAATATTCACGATTGTACGCCAGCTTCTTAAGAGGCTGCACGAATTGCCAATCCGAGTCTGTCGGTTTTTTAGGTAAGATTGTGTCAACAAGATTACCAATATTTCCTGCATAGTCCAATAATATAGTCCGTAATTCGTTCAAATATGGACCATACTTAGTATTTTGCAATTTATTGTCATATAATACATTTATACATTCTAATAGTACGTTTTTATTCACTGCATCAACAAGATTTGATATTGTTTTACTATTTTCAACTGGTTGAATATTGTTACTATTTTCACTACTTGAATTAAAACCAGGGTTATTTTGTAGTGAATTATTATTTTCTTCTGTTATATTATTAACCTCAACTTGTTGTTTAATATTTTCAATTTGTTCACCATTATTAATGTCATTCATTGACTGCAAAACAGGTTTATTTGGTAGTGAATTATTATTTTCTTTCTTTATATTATTATCTTTAACTTGTTTAATATTATTAATGTTTTTATTATTAAAATCCTTTTGGATTTGTTGAAGCTCCTTGATTGCATCTGCTAAATTTTTAATAGAGGATGTTAGATACTCATTCTCATTAATTTTCGTTGCTAATACTCTCTGCGTATTGGCAAAATCATAATTATTGCTTATACTAGAAAGATATGCTTTCAAATTATCTGCTATTTTTAGTACGTCTTCACCACATAAACTTGTTTGGTTCATAGTTGTTTTTTCAATGTTTTTTACATTAATAGTATTATTTTTAATTAGCTCTTCTATATACTCTTTTATATTTTGCATATAATTTATACTTATTAATAGTATTTTATTATTTAAATAATTAAAAAAATGTTGCAGTTTAACCGTATTGATACCACTAATATCGTCAATATTAAATGTTTCTCCAGTATCTTTTATAATCTTAGTTAATACATCTGTAAGTTGTGCAAATGATATATCTCTGAGTCTGTTATCGTCCTCGTCATTACAATAATTTTTATAATCAGGATCATTGAATTGTATGAAACTGAATTTATTCTTAATAATGGGCGAACTCATTAAACCTTGTAAGATAAAACTAATCTGATTGCCTAACTGCAGACAGGATGTAATACAACTATTACATTGTTTTATTATCTGCTTAGAGACACCTATGCTTTTCAATACTTTATTTAATGCATTATTGCATGTTATTTGGTAACTTCTTAAAAAATCTTGAATAAAGAAACTCGCATTCTCTATTGGTTGGCCATTCTTATCTACAATTATTTGGTTGCTCTTTAGCTCATCCTTAATATCTGCATCCATCTTTGATAATTCAGTTAATAATTTCTGTGACAATTCTTGATTTTGTGGAGAAAGAATCTTAGATTCCATACAATAGCAACTACTACTATTTATAGCTGTTCCACAACTTAGTATTATTACTGAAGTTGTTAAAAAATTAAGGAAATTTTTACTCATTATTATCCTTTTAAATTAAAACAATTCCTATTTTTTATACTAATATTAATTATGAAAAAAGTCAATTTGTTATATTTATAACAGATGAAATTACACTAAAAAATTATTCGTTTTTATCAATAAAATATTTTTGATTATTAGCAATTTTATTTTAATCTGTACTTTACGTGTTGTAGTAATTTATAATAACTATATTGGTACCTTCATTACTTATGGGCTTTTTTTATATTAAACATCTATATTTAAATGTATGCTATAATGAAAATATAGATTTAGTTGACTAATAAACATCATTTTCCGATGGTCTTTTGACTTTGTTGTTTATTAGTATTCATTATAATCGGAGAGGAGTATTTAAATGCCTAGAAACATAACTATTCAAGAATTATTCGATGCAGGTGTTCATCACGGTCACTTAACTCGTAAATGGAACCCAAAAATGAGTCCTTATATATTTGGTAAAAGAAATGGAATCCACATAATAGACTTATCCAAAACTTTACCAATGCTTCAGAATGCTTTAGAAGCAATCAAAAATGTTACTTCTAATTATGGTAGAGTATTATTTGTAGGAACTAAAAACCAGGCTGCTGATTTAACAAAAGAAGCAGCGGAAAAGTGTGGACAATATTACGTCAATGATCGTTGGCTGGGAGGTCTGTTAACTAATTGGAAAACTATTCAGCAGTCCATAAAAAAAATGAAGGAGTTAGAGAATACGATCATAGTTAATCCTACTGGTTTTACTAAACAAGAAATTACTAAATTAAAAAAGCAGCTTGAGAAGCTAAACTCCGCTATTGGTGGTGTAAGAAATATGGGTGGAATACCAGATCTAATAGTTATTATAGATACTAATATGGAAAAGATAGCAGTTAAAGAAGCTTGCAAATTGGGAATACCAGTTGTGGCAGTAGTAGATTCCGATGCTGATCCTGAGAATATTAACTATGTAATTCCTGGTAATGACGATGCTATCAAATCTATTAAATTGTATTGCGAGTTGTTTGCTGAGGCTGCATTAGAAGGATTACAACAGGGAATGATCAAGTCAGGTATAGATGTAGGAACTTCTGAAAATATATTGGAGTTGGTTCCTAATAGAGAAGAGCCAAATAAAGATAAGAAAAATAAAGGAGAAAATAATAAAACTGAAAATAATAAACAGTATTTAGGAAGAAAAAGATTTAGAACTAATGAAAGACAAAGTAATGTATTAGGGAAAGATAATGAAAATACTGATAATTCTCCAAAAAGTCCTGAGAAACAATTTAATAAGCCAAGGAGGAAACAATAATGACAATATCACCTGAATTAATTAAGCAATTGAGAGAGAAAACAAGTGCTGGTTTTATGGCTTGTAAAAAGGCTCTAGATGAATCTAATGGAGACTTAGTAGCAGCTGAAGAATATTTAAGGAAAAAAGGCTTAATGGACGCTGCCAAAAAATCTTCCAGAACCGCAGGAGATGGCTTAATATCCTGTATAGTTACTGATGATTTAAAAAAAGCTGCTATAGTCGAAATAAATTCCGAAACTGATTTCGTTGCTAAAAATGAGAAATTCCAGAATTTCGTAAAGGAAGTTACTGAAATAGCTTTAGATAATGATTCTGATAAAATTCTTGAAGCTAAATTAAAAAAATCTGACAGAACAGTTAAAGAAGAGTTAAGTTTTATAATATCTGTTATTGGTGAAAATATTCAATACAAAAGAGCAAGAAATTTTGAAGTAAAAAATGGTATTATAGGAACTTATACTCACAATGCAGTAGTTCCAGGTTCTAAAATGGGTAAAATAGGAGTAATAGTTTGTTTAGAATCACAAGACAGTAATTATAATATAGATGAAGCTAAAGAATTCGGTAAAAAATTATCAATGCACATAGCTGCTAGCACTCCTAAATTCTTATCAATAAAATCAGTACCAGCTGATGTTTTAGCCAAAGAGAAAGAGATAGCTAAAGAACAAGCAGTTTCTTCGGGTAAACCTGAAGCAATAGCTGAAAAAATAGCGGAAGGTAGAATAAAAAAATTCTATGAAGAAGTAGTATTACTAGAACAATTATACTTTGAAGATAACAAATCGAATGTAAGTAGTATATTGAATAAATTTAATAAAGAACATAATACAAACTTTAAAATAGTAGAATTCGCAAGGTATCAATTAGGAGAATAAATAACATTAAATATTAGGGATTGAAATATTTATTTAATCCCTACTGCATTGTTTGCCATGATATGAAAAGATCATACAAAATCCCATTGTAGAGAAAATTGGAAGTAATAAATTGATAGTGTACTGACAAATAAAATGCTTCTTCATTAATAATGTAATATAACATATTATATTCTTATAATATATAGGTTAATTTGAATCAAATAAGTATTATATATCATATATATTGTGTTGTTTTTATATAAATAAGCCAGTGTTTAGTAATATTTAGCATAGAACATATGGTTACTATATAAATCTATTATTAATACTATTGAGTGTAAATTTTTACTATTATTTAGTATACAATTAAAAATATTTTATCTATGATCTAATTTATTACTGTACCAATTATAGCATTATATATAACGTAATGCTTATATATTTTCATAGTAGTTGTAATATAATATTATCCTTAGAATTTACTAAAATTGCAACCTTTTTATTTAATAGATTCTATATCTTTAGCCATAATAGGAATAATTTTGCTAAAAAAAATATATAAAAATTAAAGACAAATAACTAAAATATAATATATGATACTTATATACTGCATTAATATTTGCTTAAATTAAAACAATAAATACAGTATATAAAAAAGCTAATATGTATGTCATATATGTTTTATACATTAAATTTTAATAAAAGCTAGATAAATAAACTATCTAGCTTAATAATATACTATTTATTTTGTTGTTATTATTGCTCTACTTAGGCTTTTGTACTTTCATTGTCTTTATTGTTTTCTTCAGTATCTTGCTTTTGAGATTCATCAGTTTTATTTATAACGTTATTGGTTTCATTATTATCTGCCTTTTGGTTGTCATTTTTATTTTCTGATTTATTATCTAAATTTGTAGTACTATTATCTTCATTATTTTTTACTTTTTCTTCATTACTATTAGCTTCCTTTACTTCATTGATATTTACAGTTTCTGCTGTATCTTTATTTTCATTTTTATGTAATTGATACGTTTTATTAATATGTGCAATCAATTTATCAAATTCCTCTATTAATTTTGTATTAGTCTCCAATGAATTAGATACTTCAAACTGAACTTCCTTTATATTTTTAAAATCTGAATTTTCTAAATCTTCCTTTTGGAGATTGTTTTGTATTGTAATAAGATTTAATTTTTCATCCTTATCTTTTATCTTTGTATTATCTAAAATATCCCTTTGTTTCTTTAAATAATAAGCTGCTATTTGTTTTTTACCCATTTCATTAAAGTATTTTGTATATGCTACCTGATCATAATATCTAGGCATGCTATTCTCTTTATCTTTCTTTTCTTCTTCTGTTTCTTTAGCTATGTGAAAATATAAATAAGCATTTAATAATTCTTTCTGTTTATTTTTAAATAGTGGTTCCGATTGTGATAGTTCTTTATTGTTGTAAATATCAAGAAATTCAGTTAGTGCAAAAATTTTATGATCACTATATTGCTCTTTTTGTTCATCTGATAAATTTTTATATAACATTTCATTAAATATTATGTTGAAATTCTGTTTTTGTCTATCATTAAAAGTTTTAAATAATTCAGTAAAAGTATCAAAATCATTTCTATCAAGTTTTACTGTAATGCTGTTAAATTTATTATTATTAACTAATTCTTGGGCTATTAAAAATTCGTCAACACTATGTTTTATATCTTTATTATTAATAACATCATATAACTTATTTAGAATTTCCGTATCAAATTCTATTTTTGCTTCAGTTATTTCTTGTGTATTATTAATGATTTCTGCTGGCTTATAAACTGGCTTAAGTTGTTCGCATAATATTGCTTCTTTTTCAGCTGCTTCATTTTTATTGTCCTCAGATATATTACTATTTATTTTACTTTTATTATCTACAGGTATATCTTGTTGTTTGCTATCTGCTGGTTTATCAGCTGGCTTAAGTTGTGCGAATAATATTTGTTCTTTTTCAGTTGCTTCATTTTTATTTTCTTCAGATATATTATTATTTATTTCACTTTTATTATCTACAGGTGTATCTTGTTGTCTGTTAGCAGCTTCAAGAAGTGATTTAAGATTGGGTACTGGCATCAATTCGTCTGTATTACTATTATCACTGGCATCTTGGTTGTTTTTCACTGTTTTAAGTTTTTCTTCTAATTCATTAATTCGAGTTTTAAGCAACTCATTATCATTTTTTAATTCAGATATATTAGTTTCTAATACAAAATTCTTCACATTATTATAAGACTCCACGTCAGACACTTGATGATTTAGATTAATAATGGTTTGTTCTTGCAATAATTTACTGTCTTGTAAATTATTTATTTCATTTTTATAACGATTAATGTCAGCTTGTTGGGATATTATTTGATTCTTCAAATTATTTAATGTCTTTCTTAAATTATACAATTTATATTTCCTCTCAGAAAAATTATTATATTGCTTCCAATCTTCGCTTGTAAGTGTGTTATTTTCAAAGTTGTTATTAATCTTTTTATTAAATATAATATGATTATTCGCTATATAGTCCTTATATTCTTGGGTTGAACAATCTAGTAGTTTCCCCTTACGTGTAATGAAATAACTATCGACATTCTCTAAATTATCATTATCTTCTTGATTATTATTGGTGAGATAGTTGTTACTAATTTCATAATTAGATATATTATCTTGTAATAAAGAAATACTCTTACAATTGCATTGATTTACAATAGTTATTAAAGATGCCAAAAATATTTTATTAAAGCTGAATTTCATATTTACCTCCATGAAATATTAAAATACATTTCCTACTAATATATTAACATAATATTAATTATTAATCAACATTCAATAATAAAATATTTATAATAATATATAAAAATAATTTACGATATATATAAATATACACACATATATTTGTAAAGAAAAAATTATCCAATTGGATGAGAACTGATAGTTATTAAAGCATCATCTTCAGGTAATTTGGGAGGATTGCTATCATTTAATATTTCTTCAATTCTAGCATTTGTATCTTCTTGTACTACTTCCTCTTCTTCAATATCATTTAATTCTTGTATTTGATAATTGTTTGAATATTGTCTATTATTATTTTGTTTTATTTGTAATTTATTGTTTAAATTCGTTCTATTATTACTTGACTTATCTTTATTATTAACTGCCTGTGGTTTATTATTATTTTTCTTTTTATTATTTATTTTGCTTTTTTGATTATTATTTTTACTATTCTCTTGCTTTTGCTTTACTGCATTTTTATTTATATTATTATTATTTCTATTTACTTGTTCTTTACTATTCTGTTTCAATTTAATTTGCTCAGATTTTATTTTATCATCATCTAATTCAAAGTCTTCTTTACTATTATTGTTTTTTATTTGATTAATTTGCTTCTGTAAATCATTACTTGGTATTTTACCGACTATTCTATTTATTAATACTGGTATATTACTATAAGCTAATATCCCTCGAGATATAGGAGGCATTTTGCCTGGAATACTTGGTATAGTAACACTGTTCACTAATACTGAATCAGATTGCTGAGGTTTAAAAACTGTAATTCCTAAAAATAATCTAGCAGTTTTACCGTCATCTAAAGGAATTTTAAACTCTAATACATTCTGATTAGGATCATGTAGTTTATTATAATTTAGTGTAGATTTGTATTTCTGTAGAAATCTCAATAAAGACCAAGCTCCATCACATTTTATTTTTGCAGTAGTTTTTTCTACTGACAAATTATTGTCTTTAGGATTATATAAAGGATTAGGAGCATCTTTATCATCTTCTGCCCATCTCATATTAAATTCTATAGGTTCTCCAAAGTACCATATACCAGATTTATTAGGATTAATAGCCTCTATATTAGCATCATGATTTGGTTTAAAAACTCTATCTACTAAGTAATCTACATTAGCTTCGTCTCCTTTATTTAAAGAGAAATCAGCTTCCAATTTTAATTTAATTATTTCACCATTATTTCCTAATAAATCGCCAAACAATTCTTTAAATAAATGTATTTTTTTAATAAATTTATATATTTCTTTTCCTTCTTCTAATTGATAAATAGTATCTAGTAATGCTTCAGGAGTTCCTCCTAATTCATTATATAAACTTATTAATCCTTTAACTAATTCTAAATCAGCATCTCTAACGACTTCTTCTTTACTATTAGGATTTCTAAAAGGATAATAATTTTCTAAGTATTTTTTATAATATTCTCTGAGTTTCTCATATCTAATTATGTTTCTTTGTCTAATTAATACTTCAGCTCTAGATAATATACTTATCTTAATATCTCTCATTACATTGAGAAAATAATCACTAGTAGTATTTTTTATATCTTTTATTGGAATTAGGTCTTTTATATTATCTATTGTGCATTCATTTAATGTAGTTTTTATAAAGTTTTCTAATAAATTAACAGAACTCTTTAAATCTTTCTTAGAAAAACTAGAGTAATCCTCTATTATTTTATTCCATTTATTTAATAAATTACTATTATTATATTTAATTGAATTTAGAAAACTAACTATAGGTTGAGCAAATTCAATAGCTAATTTATTGACTATTTCCCTCTGAGCTTGTAAATATAATTCTAGTTCTTCTAAATCATTAGCAGAATATAAATATAATCCTCCACCCTTTTGGCCCTCCCAGTAATCAAAAGTTAAATTGGCTGGCATATAAGGTTTTTGCTCTTTTAGAAATTTATCAATATTTTCAAGTAACGATATGCCAATTTTACTAATTAATTTATTTAGATTATTGAATAATTTATTATATTTATCTGGTTTTAGTATTTCAATTAATTTAGTTAACTTAGGAGTTACTTCTTTTAATTCAGATATTTGTCTATTAAGAACTTCCTCTGGAGTAATATTATTATTAATATCATTGGGAATATCGCTTATTATTTGAGCATTAGATATTGTTGTTTTTATTATTTTATATAAATTATTTCTAGCTATTACAGCTAAAGATTCTCTTATACTTTCTGGAAATTTATCTAAATAAGAATTATAAAACTCATCATATTTTAAACTAATGGCTATGGCTTTATCTATTAGTTCAATATCCCAATACATTATTTTATTTTCAGGAATTTCAGTTATTAATTCTTTATCTTCAGAATCATCCATGAAACATTCAGCACATAATTCTCTTAAGTTTTTCTCTAATTCAAATATCCAATTTTCTTTGTTATTATTATTAATAATATTTTCCTTGTCTTTTTTAGTTTCTTCTTTATTAATTATTTTACTTGTCAATAAATTATCATTTAATTTACTTAACTGTTCTTTTAAGTAAATAACATTATTTAGTATAATTTCATTAGTTTGTTGAACTGCTTCCTTGCCAAATAATAGTTCTATATTTTTTAATAATGCTTTATAATCTTCATCCTTTTCAAAAAGATTAACATTGTACATATCATTATCTTTTGCTTGAAAACTATTACAAGCTATAGTTAAAGCTCTAGAGAAATCTTTAACTGCCTTACAATTAGGTAAGTTTTTCAAATTAGTTTTTAATAATTTATTTAAAAATGTACTAAATTGAGATACTACATTAGTACTGGAGGTAGTATAAAATATTGAATTAATGAAATTCTTAAGTAATTCAATGAAATTATTATAAGCTATTTGTTTATAAGAAGCTATATCTAAAGATGGAAAAGAAGTATTAGACAATATAGTTTTTATATCATTATAATTTTTTAAAAAATCATTTGGTAATGAGGAATTAAAAGTGTATTTTATTAGGTCATTTAAATCCTTAGGGTCAGCCATAGTTTTTAAGGATTCAAATTTCTTTATATTATTTTCTAATAATAAAAAATTATCTAAATATTCTTTCAATTGTATGTATTCTTTACTTTTAAAAGGATTAAAAGATTCTTCTAATGTACTAGAGTTTTTAGGTTCTTGATTCTCTAATAAATTCTTAGCTTTTAATAATAAATTAATATATATAGCTCTTATTACTACTTTTTTGTATGATTCACTAAGAGTATCTTTTAATCTTGAGTTAATATCACTAAACCACGAAGCTGGAATGACTGGTGATTTAAAATTTATTTTATTAATTTTTTGTATTATCGATAATAATTGATTACTACAATTAGCTAATTTATTATTATCTTCATATTGTAGATTTTTATAATCTAATTCATTGGATTCTTTTATTACAGATGATAATTTATATAATGATGGATATAAATTATGTTTATTCGTAGTTAATTTGTCAGTAGAGCTAAATAAACAATAAGTACCTACGAATACTAATAAAGCTATTATTATTTTAGAAGCGAAAATTGTCTTATGAGCACTATTTAATTTATTTTTCATTGGACTAGCTACGCAATCTTCCATAAATACTTTCCTTAATAAAAGATCTTCAAAGAAAAATATTTTTTTAGGCACATATTCTTCTTCTTTAAAAGAAGCAGATATATTACCTACTTCATTAATATCAGCATCAGGGGTGCCCATAATAGCCAATGCATTAGCATCATTAGTATTATTACCAGTCGGTAGTTTTTCCAGTGGAATCATTTTACTGTCTCCAGTAAAATAAAATCCTCTAAAGTATCCATTTTCTAAAAATGATGAATCTTTAAATATAGTATTAATATAAATACTTAAATGTTCCTTTATAGTTAACAATTCACTTGGAAATACGAAGACTCCGTCCTTCATAGAAGACATTAAGTTTTCCGAAAATATTTCTAATCTTATTTCATTTAATTCATTTTCTAAATCATCGAAAGCTAAGTTTAATATATTAGGATTATAAACGGTATCTAAAGTAAATGGAGAAGACCAGCCTAACATATTATTTCTATTCCTTACAGGTATTTCGGAACAGAAACTTTGAAATCCAGGGATTATATCAGTTTTAGTAATAACTATATATATAGGTAATTTAATACCTAAATATAATTGAGTAAAATATAACTTCTTAGCAATATAATTAGCTCTCTGTTTTATATCATCAATAGATAGTTTATTTTTACCGTACAATTCATTGGCTGGTATTGTTAATATTATTCCATTAATTGGTTTTTTTTGTCTGTATCTATATAGCATATGTAATAATGTGTTCCAACTACTTTCTAAGCCTTTGGTACTATCTGATTCCAAAAACATATTTCCTGAAACATCCAATACTACTCCATTTTTTAAAAACCACCATGATAATAAGCTATTATTATTATCTAATTCATCTTGAGTAAATCCTTGTAATAAAGAAGATTTACCTGACTGAGAAGTACCAACTATTGCATACCAAGGTAATGCATATTTATATTTAGCGCCAAAAGTATTTTTCAAGTATTTAGTAGCATTAAAAAATGATTTTATAATACTATTTGCTTGAATATATCCTCTATTAACTAAAAACTGAACTAATCTTTTTCCTAGTAAAAATACTAAAATAGAGATTTTTTTATTAAACTTATTTTGAGTTTTATTATTTAATTTTTGTACTATTTTATCTTGTAGTTGAGATTTATTATTAAATAATGCTGAAGGTGGCAAAGGCAGTTCTGGATTCTTGGAAGTATTTATATTATATAATTGATTTTTCTTCTTTATTGATATTATAGTAACTAATATTACAATTAATAAAGCTAAAAAAGCTCCTAGTAATAATAATATTATTATTAATGGAAATGAAGATGACTTATTGTTTAAACTTTCAAAAAATCTTATGAATAATTGCATATTACTGTACTATTCATATACTCGATTTGGATTGTATTTGTTTTTGTAAATTCATTATTGTTGTATTTACATCTCCAGTAATATTAAACCAAATAATATAACTTACTATTATATATAGTATAAATATAGCTATAATAGTTATTATCCAATAATTAGTTTCAGGTAATGATTTATTAGTACCTTCAGTACAGGTGTATTCATAACAAGAATTAATTAAATGTTGTCTTCCAGGATAAAATAATTTCTCTTTATTAAAATGAATTATTGAATATAATTTACTTTTATACCAATTTAAATACTCTTCTGAATTTTCTACATCTCTATATTTGCCTTTAAACCCTAAACTTAAGGCAATTAAATACATAAATGCCATTTCTTCATTATTTAAATCATTTAAAGTAATATCAGCCATATCGAAGAATTTATCTCCAGCTATTTCAGTGTGAAAGAAATACTTTTCCAATAAATATAACTTCCATATTTCAGTTCCTTCCCAATTTAGATTAATGAAAGTTTCATCTGCTAGTACTGTTATTACATATTTTACATCTCTAATATTATTAGATGATAATCTGGATTGTTCTATTAATGTATTATTAACAGTTTCAATAGTATTAATTAATTTCTTTTGTATAGTTACTATTAATCCTTCCAGTTCTTTATCATATTTATCATCTTTTAATTTAGTATTATCAGAGATATATAAACTTAAAGCTCTTTCCTTCTGTCTTAGTAATTCATAATAAAATGCTTGAAAACAATGTACAACTGCACTAGTGCTAGCATTAAAACTCACTATTCCTCATTTTTAGGTAAATATAATATAATATCAGTTGGGGTAAAATCAGAAGAATTACCAGGATTAAATATATGTAAATTTTGTTCTTCCTTTATATATTTTTTGTCTAAATCTATTTCAAATAATACTACTCCACTACTTGGCATTAATTTTACTGCAGTATTTTTATCTAAAATGTTCCTACTAGCTCCTTGAATTCTTTTAGTTCTAACTTGTTCTAAAGCGAAATCAGAAACTATAATTGATTCTTTTAACCATAATTCAATATCATTAATAGTAGTCAATTTTTCCCCTTTTACACCTATATATATTTTATTATTTTTAATACTATTTATATCATTAGTAGTTAAATACTTATAAAAAAATCTCTCTCTTTTATTAAAATGTAATATTATATACTCTTTATCAATATAATATATATAATCATTGATTAATTTTATTAAAGGAAAAATACAACTATCTATATCATTGTGATTATATGGCATTATTGGAGGTAATATTTCATTATTCTTTATAATAGAAACAGCTCCTAGTATTCTAGTTAATTCTATATATAAATCATATGGTTTTAAATTATTACTATATAACATTGCTTCTAATGTTGGTAATATTAATTTTATACTATTAACTATCATTTGTATTTCTAACTCACTTGAATTAATTGTTAGTTTCTCTTTTAATAACTTTATAAGTTCTATGCAGATATTGTGTAATCTAGTATTTTTATTAATATATAAACAAGATGGAGTCCAATCACTAACTGAATATATATTACTATTAACGTTTATTAAACAAATTGGAAAACCAATACAAAATTCCTGCAAATTGTCCCCTGTACATAAGAAAACATTAGGAAATAACCTGGGAATACTTATTTCATTTGTTTCTAAATTATTATCCTTTACATGACCGTCATCAAGCTCATAAAATCTAGGACGCTCTCCTATTACTGGAGAAGTATCTTGCGTTAATTTAGTAACTGCTATATATATTAGTATACTGTTATTATTTACTATGCAGTTTTCTAGATTTATTTCTATTTTTTTTAATCCATTTTGTAATTTAGGATAATAAGTAATTATTAATCCGTCAGGAAATACTGCTTCTAGTTCTTCTATTCTATAAACTCCATTACTTAAAGTATTCTTATCATATACTAAATGTTTAATGCCGTAATTGTTTTTTGATATAGACTGCATTTGGAAGGAAATTGTTTGAAATATTCTTGAATCATTCTGTTGAAAATGATGTTGAGATAATAACATACCCTCATGCCAATTTATCATTAAAGGAATAAGAGTAGACATTTATCTGTAGTCTTACATTATATAACTTAATTTTAAACAATTTTACAATAATTCTCAAAATAACTATTTTGTATTATCTATTATTGCAAAGTTAATATATTAACAGTAAATCATAAATTAATGTAGTATTGTTTGTTATTAATTCTATGTTATTTTAAATATAATAGTTTTGTATTATAATGCAACTTAAAAATGATGTAAAAACAATAAATAAGTAACTAGCTTATATTAATTGTTAAAACTACGTTGTGTTTTTAATAAAATACAAAGCTTTTATTACTGAATAACTTAATAACAGTAATAGATCAAGTACTAAAATGACTAAATAATGGGCTTATATTGATAGTCAAGCCAATGTTTGGTATTATAATATTGTAATGTTTTTTATTAATATGCCATATGAGCAGAGAAAAAATATCAACTGATGGTTTGCAAAGTAAATATAGAATTACATTTCCAGTCAATGTAGTAGAAGAAACTATAGTAGCAGCAGCTAGAGAAAAAGCCAAGACTGTAAAAATGCCAGGTTTCAGACCAGGTAAAGTATCATTGCCAATAGTTCGTAGTCGCTATAAAGATGAAATAACTAGTAATGCAATTGATTTTTTAGTATCTAATACTTGTAATCAAATAATAAAAGAAAATAATATTAAAGAATTGGCGTTAAGACCTAGTTATGTCTTTGATAATGAAAATAATAAATTTGAAGAAGGAAAAGATGTATCTGTTATAGTTACTATAGATGAAGTTCCTACATTTGAATTAAAACCTTACGATTTTGAAATTACTAAAATAATACCTAATGTTACAGATGACGCAATAGAAGAAGCTAGTAAGAATATAATGGCTAATAATCCAGCTTATACTGCAATAAAAGAGGATAGACCTGTACAATTAGATGATAGAGTACATTACGTAGCTGAATATAGTCATAAAGGCGTGTCTGACTCTTCTAAAAATATTGACAGCTTTATATTAGTTAATGATAGTAATAAAGAAGATTCATTTGTCAAGGAATTATTAGGAAAAAAAGTAAATGATGGTTTTGAATTTGAAATACCTAATAATAAAAAAGTATTATATAGAGTAACAATAAAAGAAATACAAGTAAAAGATACAAGTATTACTCCTGAACAATACGCCACTACTCATGGTTTTAAATCGTTAGATGAATTTAAAGGAGCAATAAAAAATCAAATAGAGAATAATATAAACAGTCAAGCTTATTTATATCATAAGAGCCAGATAATAGAAGCTCTAGTAAAGGAATATAATTTCGAGTTACCTAAAAGCGTAGTTGAACAAGAACAAAGAGCTATATTAAGACAAATAATGAATGAAAGAAATAAATCTCAAGCAAATGGAGAGCAGTTAGATACTAAAACTGATAGTGAATTAATTGAAGAATATAATGATACAATAAATAAAAGAGTATTATTAGGTTATGTATTTAGTAAAATAGCTAAGCAGGAAAAAATAGAAGCTACTGAAGATGAACTGAACAATGTATTATTAAATGAGATAAATGCAAGGCCTGAATTAAGTAATAGAATAGTAGAGTTCTATAGAAATAATCCATCGGCTATTAATTATAAAAGAGCTGAAATAACTGAACAGAAAGTGGTTAATTTCCTCATCAGTAAAGTTAAAACAAAAGAAGAATTAAAAACAGAAAAAGAGGTAAATGAATTAATAAAGGCATTATTAGAAGAAGAAGACAATAATGGTGCAGTAAATGAAAACAATACTGATAATGTAGAAGTAAAATAGTATAATGATTAATAATGAAGAAAAACTTTCAAATCTAGTACCAATTGTTATAGAACAAACTACTAGAGGAGAACGCTCTTATGATATATATTCACGATTATTAAAGGAGCGTATAATATTTCTAACTGGGCAAATTTACGATGAAATGGCATCGCTAATATGTGCCCAATTATTATTTTTAGAGTCAGAAGATTCATCTAAAGATATAAGTATGTATATTAACTCTCCAGGAGGTGTAGTAACTTCTGCTTTATCTATACTAGATACTATGAGATACATAAAGTGTGACGTTGCTACTTTGTGCATAGGACAAGCTTGTTCAGCTGGTTCTTTATTATTATGTTCTGGAACTAAGGGTAAAAGGTATTCTTTACCTAATTCTAGAATAATGATACATCAACCCTCTGGAGGAGCCCAGGGACAAGCTACTGATATAGAAATACATGCTAAGGAAATACTTAATATAAGATCAAGATTAAATAAAATATATTCAGATAATACTGGATTAGATATAGAACAAATAGAAAAGATGATGGAAAGAGATAATTTTATGTCTGCTGATGATGCTGTTAAGTATAACCTAATAGATAAAGTAATATATAGTCGTTAATTACATTTTTATTAAAATATAAAGTAATTGAAGACTTAGCATTTTATTAATAGATTATAGGTTATACTATAAATGTACATGTATATAGGATGATGTTATGACTGGTACTTCTAAAAAGGATTTAATGTATTGTGCATTCTGTGGAAAGTCACAAAATGAAGTTAATAAATTAATAGCTGGAAATACTGCTTTTATTTGTGATGAGTGTATTCGTTTGTGTTCAGATGTATTAAAAAGTGAAGAAAATAATAGTTCTTATAAAATAGATGGAAATATTACTCCCTCTCAAATAAAAAGTAAACTAGATGAGTATGTTATTGGTCAAGAACAAGCTAAAAAAGCATTGTCAGTAGCTGTTTATAATCATTATAAAATACTCAATTATAAATCTGATAAGTATCCTGACTTAGAAATAGCTAAGTCTAATATATTACTAATTGGTCCTACTGGTTCTGGTAAAACATTATTGGCTAGGACTTTAGCTAAAATTATAGATGTTCCATTTACTATAGCTGATGCTACTTCATTAACTGAAGCTGGATACGTAGGAGAAGATGTAGAAAATATAATTCTAAAACTCCTACAGGCAGCTGATTTTGATATTAGCAAAGCTCAGAAGGGAATTGTATATATAGATGAAATAGATAAAATTACTAGAAAATCTGAAAATCCATCAATTACTAGGGATGTTTCAGGAGAAGGAGTACAACAGGCATTATTAAAAATAATAGAGGGAACTACTGCTTTTGTTCCTCCTCAAGGTGGGCGGAAACATCCTCAGCAAGAATTTTTACAAGTAGATACTAAAAATATATTATTTATTTGCGGTGGTGCCTTCTATGGACTGGAAAAAATAATATCTTCTAGGTCTAAGCAAACTAGTATAGGATTCGGAGCTGATATAGCCAAAGAACAAGAAAAGAGTTCAGGAGAGTTATTTCAAAAAGTAGAAACTGAAGATTTATTAAAATTTGGATTAATACCAGAGTTCGTTGGTAGATTGCCAGTAATAGCTACATTAAATGATCTTAGTGAACAGGATTTAATTAGAGTATTAAGGGAGCCTAAAGATGCTTTGTTAAAACAATATGCAAGTCTATTAGATATGAATGGTGTAAATCTTAATGTACAAGATGATGCTCTATTGGAAATAGTTAAACAGACAATAAAAAGAAAAACAGGAGCAAGAGGATTACGATCTATCATGGAAAATATATTATTAGATACTATGTATAGTGTTCCAGATAATAAAGAAGCTTCTGAAGTAATAATAGATAAAAATGTAGTATTAAAGAAATCAAAACCAAAAGTAATTAATAAAATACAAAAACCAAACATAGATGATTTAATGTAAAATTATTATTGATTTGTAAAGAGAATGCATATTTGCTCACAATAAAATTTGCATTATATAAATATTGTTTTTTATCTTTATGGTTATAAATATTGTTCATTATATACAATTGGTTGCTACTTTTCATAAATTTTTATATAAAATGTAAGTACATTTATTTATAAGAGATATATTATTTACTAACTCCAATTGTAATGTCCTGACTAATTAAAATATCAATATAAATCTCGTTATACCTATTGTGTACTTGCTCAATATTTGATATATATAAATATATATAGTTTTAAGTTATTTTTATTAAATTAACTCATTTATTTGTTTTTAATCCAATTGAAGATGTAATGTAATAAGACATTATTATTAAGTACTATTAATTTATTTGACATGCCACAAAAGCAATCATATGCAAAAATATATATTGTTGTTATTCTGTATTACTAAAGATTAATTTTTAATACATACTAAATAAAATATTTGTAAATATACTATGTTGTAAGCATATGAAAAAAGATATTTATTGTGTATCATGGATATTAAGACCAACAAGTTTTATATACTAGGTAAGTAATTTAATTGAAGTTTTACTTTATTCTGTATAAATATATTGATTATTCATTGATACAACTATATATATTGACTAAATACTGTGAAAAGTGGAGTCTGTTAATATTTGTTTATTAAAAAAAATATAAAAATATGATTATATTATTGATATA
>CAMJRB010000021.1 GCA_946408175.1 uncultured Holosporaceae bacterium | reverse complement strand
AGAAAGATAATGATGATGATTTTGTATTGCAGAATTATGCAACTCTTAAAATTGGCGAGAATACAAAATTAATTATGGATACAAATAGTTTATTAAGAGTTCAACGTGATGGAAAATTAATTAATAGAGGTGAGATAATTTTAAAAAATGGAGCAGAATTAGTAGCTCCTTCCATTAATTTATCTAGTTCTGTTAATTCAAGACATGAACAAATACTCAGATATGGAATAGATAATACGCATGGTGTTGTTCGTGTAAAACAAGGTAGTAAAGTACATTTGCAAAACCTTGATAATTCTAGTGGAGAGAAAAAAACAATTGCAATTTATGGTGGAACTTTCGACTTAAGTGAATATTCATTTGATAAATAATAAGTAATTTATTATGCCAATCTATAAAATAAATAGGTGGGTTTCATTTTATATTTTTTTTGTAGAATCCTTAATTTTTTAACTATTTGTTAACTTATTATTTATATTCTGATAATGAATTGATTATTAAATCAGGGGTTTAGCATGGTAAATGCATGTAAAGTAGTAGTTTGTATTTTAACTACTGTTTTATTGAATACTTGTAATGCAATGGATTTGAATAAAGAAATAAATCAAAATGATAAAATAATGCAAAATAATATTGAGATAATACATAATAACAATTTGAATAATAACAAAATTAATACTCAAAACAATGACCCAAATAAAAAAGTTCTACATTTTGGGAGAGCAATAGTGTTACTGGATGGAGTAAATGTAAAGTTATTTAATAATGAGAAACATTATATTAGTAAGTTAAGAAATATTAATATCAATAATATTGATGACAGAAAGTATCTCAAACAATTAAATCACGTTTGTATAGGCGATAATTGTAAACTAATGAATACTAAAAATCCAAATAAATTTAAAAAATTATTTAATAAAGATAGTGCAAATTTTGTAGAATTTTAATTTTATATGGATATATTGGAAATATATATCCTGTATATTTATTTTAATCAAAATATAGATAATATTTGTGCTAAGTAATTATATTAAAGCTAATGAATTTTTAACATTTTTTTATAAGTAATAATTGGTATCGAATGGGCTAAAAATTTTATTGTAATAAATTTTATTTTATTATACAATATAATTGATAAAAGTTATTGATATCATATAAAAATGTTTGGATAAGAAGAAAAAAATTATATGATTTAGTACAGTTATGTTGCAAAACGCTAGTTTGGGATACTATGGGCTTCAGTTACGGTTAAAAATCGGCTGCTACGCAGTGAATAGAATACTTTGGTTATAATGATGTTAATGATAGTTTAATATCCTTAAATCTGTTAGCAATGGGATTACCATTAGAACAAATAGCCAAAGCTACTGGTTTAAGTATAGATGAGGTAAAATTATTAATTCAACTCTAAATGTATAGATATAAAAATAAGTGTATAATAGGTAATTATAAGTAAATAATATATCTAATTTATTTAAGTACTACCCTTTCTTCTATTATGTTCTCTACATAGCATTTTACAGTTCTCAGGAATAGTTTTTCCTCCTTTACTCCAGGGAGTTATATGATCAGCCTCCATATCCTCAATATCCCAATCCTTATCTATTTCTTCTTCTAAACAATATGGACATTTGTGATTTTGTTTTTCATAAGCTTCTCTCTTTTGAGCTGGAGTAAATGTTCTAATTGATAAACATTTTTCATCTTTTGAAAATATATATTCATATATACCCCTTTTACAAGTTACATCATCGTCCATCATTAATCTTTTCACTTCTTTTTCTGTTTTTGAAGTATTAGGGTATTTATTACCATACCTATTATATAATAATCCCCAAGGAACTCCTTTCATTTCTTTTCTATGATGTGGAAATACTGCCTTTACCCACTCTATTACCGCTGAGAAGTATGACCATAGTGCACCTGCATTATCATCATTTTGATGTTTAGCCATATATTCCTCTAATTTAATACTTTCTTTATCAGCAATCCAAGAAAGACAACTTTCAAGATATTCTTGTCTTATACAAACACCAGCCATATATTTATTTGCTAATCTATATGCTGCACAATTATTAGCTGAGAATTTCTTCTTGGCATCACTTAACCAAGTCCCAAAATACACAACATTTCTTAGCTCTTGGTCTGTTAGTTTTTCTCCTGCTATATTGACTATTTTAAACCAATCTAATTTTTCTTTATCTGTACCATCACATTGATATACTTCTAATTCATAATCTAATATTATATTTTGTTCTTCTTGTGTTAAATTATGGAAATATTTAACATCTTTTTTATTATCTATAACTATACTAAAATTACTGCGATAATATTCACAAATGGAAATAATTCTCTGTTGTCCATCTAATACTTCCCAACTATTATCTTCATTTTTTCGTTTTGCCCAATATATAGTATTTAAAGGAAAGCCTCTTATAATAGTTTTTATAACATCATTTCTTTGTTTCTCTTTATAAACGAATTCTCGTTGGTATGCAGGTCTTATATCAAGTTTTCCTCCATATCCGGAAACCTTACCTGTTTCAACATCATTCTGATATCCATTAACAATATCTCGTACTCTGATTTTAGTATGTACTATTTGCATATATATTAAATCCTTTCATTTTATTAATAGTTTATTTTAATATTTTATTTATATATATTAGTTACATACAGTAAATTCTGGTATTGAACTATTTTCTTTAATTTTCCTAATAAGTAATCTTTTATATTTACACTTTCCATTAACAATTGGGTTCATATTAGTATTTTTATTCCATCCTTTAGGAATACCATAAACAGCAGTACATCCTACTATTGCAAATTGCTCAGGACAATATTTATCTAAAAAACTTATAGGTACCCCCATAATTCCGTAGTAATCTTCAGGTATGTCTAATGTTTTATCTACATTTATAGCATCGTAATTATCATATTTTGGATAATATTCAGGATTATATCTAGATACTAAATCTAAATTTTCATGTAATTTAGGATGGTCAAGATTTGTGAACCAATTACAATTTCTAAACTTAACCAGACTAGTGTTTTCATTGTAAATACTTTTTGAATAAATTGCAATATTATCACTGGGAACTTTAAAAAAAGCATTACCGTTTTTAAATCCATGACCTAACCAAATTTTATTATTTTTTATTAATAGAAATATTTCTTTACATATAATAGCGTTTGGATTACCTATAATTATAAATTTTTTATTGTATTTTACTAATTGAGCAACGTATTCTCTAAATAATGAAAATGGAGGATTAGTAACAACAATATCAGCTTCTTGTAATAATTCAATACACTCTTCAGATCTGAAATCACCGTACTGTTTCAAGGGAGTTTTTGTACAAACTAATGGATCATTATCTATTGTAATGTCTGTATTACTACCGTCCCCCCCCCCACTGAATTTGTACCATCGTAAACCATTTTATAAGCTTGTTTTTCCATACTTTTTATTAAACTACCATTTTTGTTATAAGTAGTAGCTATTAATTTTTTTAGACCAAAATGTTTAAAATTTTTATGAAAATATATCCAAAAAGCAGATTCTTCAGAATCATTGCAATTACAAAATATTACTTTATCTTTAAAATGCTCTTTATAATGCAGTAATTCGTTTTCTACATCACTTAGACAAGTATAAAATTCATCGTTTTTTGCAGCCTTAGCTTTTATTAAATTCCTGTTATGAGCCATACATATTTACATTCAAACTATGCATTATTAGTATTTAACGTATGAAGTTAAGAAATAGTTAATTTTAACATTTTTTTAAACTGAGAATATGAGCTAGTATATATACTATACACAATAATTGACTTTGTTATTCTATTACTTTATTTCAGAATAACATTTACAAACTTTTAATAAAATTAAATTCAATGTTTTATTAAATAACTATAATAAATATCACATAAAAGATTAATATAAATCTGTAAAATATATAAATATAGTATATTTTTACAAAATATTAATTAGTAAATTTTAGATTACATTAATTTATGATAAAATTACAATATGTAATGAGATATATAAAATTAATGAATAACAGTTTCTTAAATAATGATTGGAAAATATTAGACAATAATAAAGATTTAGTTAATGATTTAAGCCTAAAAATTAATTTAGATAAAATATTAATAAAAATTTTAGTTAATAGAGGTTTCAATACTGTTGACTCTATTAATACTTTTCTTAACTGTAAATTAAAAAACACTATTCCAGAACCATATTTAGTATTGGATATGGAAAAAGCAGTATTGCGAGTTTCTCAAGCAATATTAAATAAAGAAAAGGTAATAATATTTGGTGATTATGATGTAGATGGAATGACTTCTACTACATTATTAATCAAAGCTTTACGATTTTATAATTTAAATCCTGAGTTTTATATACCTAATAGATTAAAAGGTTCTTACGGTATTACTAAAGAATTTATAAATTTAACTCAGTCTAAAAATATTAATCTCATAATAATTACTGACTCTGGCATTTGTTCGCATGATGAAGTGGAATATGCTAATAATTTAGGAATGGAAGTTGTTATATTTGATCACCATCCTCAACTATCAAATGATTTACCTAAGGCCATAGCTGTAGTTGATCCTAATCGTAATGATCAACAGGAGATTGATAATGCTAAAATAAAGTACTTATGCGCAGCAGGAGTTGTTTTTTTATTTCTAGTAGCTTTGAATAGAGAAATGTCCAAATACAATTATGAAAAAATTAATTTAATGGATTTAGTACAAATAGCTGCTTTAGGAACTATAGGAGATTTAGTACCATTGATTGGCATTAATAGAACTTTTATTAAATATTGTCTTAGACAAAAGAAATATTTGTTAGGTATTAATTGTTTAATTAATGCTTTAAATATTGATACAATATACAATTCTGAAAATATTGCTTTTAGTATATGTCCAGTATTAAATGCAGCTGGCAGATTAGGAGAACAAAATAATACTGTAAATTTATTAATGACAAATAATTGGAAAGAAGCAAATGATATATCTTATGAATTAATAAATTTAAATATAAAAAGAAAAAATATTGAACAAGAAATGTTAGATGAAGCCAATCAAATTATATACAATAATAAATTATATGAAAATAAAGCCATATGTGTTTATAAGGACATGTGGCATGAAGGAGTAATAGGAATTGTAGCAGGAAAACTAAAAGATAAATTTAATAAACCAGTATTTGTTATATCTTTCGATGAAAAAGGATTCGGTAAAGGATCTGCAAGAGCTGTGCAAGGATTACATATAGGCCAAATAATAAATAATGCAGTTAAGAAGAATATATTAGTTACAGGAGGAGGACATGCAAAAGCAGGAGGTTTATCTATATATAAAGAAAATCTCGAAAAATTTATATCATTTCTTAACGAAGAAATACCAACAAATATTAGCGCTTCTATAAATATAGATTATGTTTTAGATAGTGATACTGATTTATTCTCATTATTTAATAAGGTGAAAGTACTAGAACCATTTGGAACTGAGTTTGAAGTACCAGTATTTTGTTTTAAGGAAGTAAAATTAAATAATATTGAAATAGTAAATAATAAATATATAAAATTTTATTTTGGAAAATATAATATAAAAAGTATATTGTTTAATATAAATTTAAATAAAGATTTTATTAAAATATTAATGAATAATCAAGATAAACTATATAATATTATAGGACAGATAAGTTACAATACATGGTTCGGATTGTCTTTTGTAATTAAAGATATTAAAATGAGTGGCAATAATGATTTATAGAAATGTAAATTTGTTTTGGATTATCAAAAATTTACACATTTTTATTAGTATATGAATTAGTCTTTATCCATATTTAGACTATTAATTTATAAGTAGTTGGGATTAAAATGTTATGTGCTGCTTTTTTTACTTCATTGTGATTGTTATTTACTGTAAATTTAAAGATAATATTGTAGAATACAAAGTAAATAAAAACTAAGTTAGTTATAAATACTAATGGTTATTTTATGTACATGAAGAAGACTAAATTGGCATTAAATATTGCATATATATATTATATATAAATCTTAGTCATTAAAATTGATTATATATTTATTATAAATTTTATTGTAGATAATACTATATAACACAATTATGTGTTATATGTCTGTGATGTAATAATACATCAATTCATAACTGATTTGTAACTGATTATCACTATTTTTTCCAGTAGTTTACACTAATGTGTTACTATCAAATATAGATAGTGATTATGATAAAAGGTTTTAATAGAATTATGATAGTTAGTAAATTAACTAAATTATTAACAGTTTCACTGATTGGAGTGATATTTTCTAACACAGGTTTTTCTGAGTTTTTGACCCAGAATACAAAATGTCTAAAACCAGTGCAGATTTTTGGTGCACTTAGTATTGGTGGCCAGAAAGGAAAAACTAATGTTAAGGTCGATAATAAGGCGGTAGTTGGAAAATTACAAGAAACGAAAGTAATGACCACGGATGGTAAATTCCCAGATATTAAGGAAGTAAATTCTAAGGGTGTAAAAATTAAGAAAGGCGAAACTAGTGCAGCAACGAGTGATGGACCACTACATGTTATATCAAGAACTAATGATGCAAGCGTTCCCGGCGATGTAGTGTGGGAAAGTGCACCACAAGTGACAGTTAAAGCAACCACCAATGTCTCGGATATACAAACTAAAGATGAAAAACAATTTGTTACAGTGACTACGAAGGATACTGTTACAGGAAATAATGGGCAAGTATTTCCTGTAAAAGGTAATGATGCAGCTGTTACTACTGCTGTAAATAATGCGAATAATAATATTTTCCCAGACTTGACTCAATCTGAAACTTCTACTCAAAATATATATTTGAGTGTTGATCCTTCTACTCTTACAAAATATGGATTTAATAATGATGCTCTATATAATTTCATACAACAATGGAATGAGAAAAATGCATTACCTGGTTCTATTAGTGGTTGGAATGGAGTTATATTGGCAGAATTAGGATTAATAATTAATCTTTCAGGTGGTGGTGCTATAGCAATATCGGGAGGAGCAAAGTGGACAGTCGTTAACAAAACTCAGAAATTTGAATTGGGTAAAGATGGTGCATCTTCTAGTACAAGTGAAAGTGAGAGCAATAATAGTACTAATAACTCAAGTACTGTCAATGGTTGGTTAGGTGATCTTATACATAAGTACGCAGTGTTTCTCACTGTTGAATTAATTGTACCATTTTCTGACAAGTTCAGCATGAAGATGGGGTGTGGTATCGAACACAACAAGTATGAATCTCGAATTTCTAGTAATAAAGAAAATGATAGTGGTTCCAATAATCAAGAAAATAAGAATTACTTCCTCAAACAACAGCAAGATATGACGGGATTGTGTCCATTTATAAAGGCAGGCTTTGACTATTTCTTTAATAATAATATTGGAGTGGGAGTTTTTGGTAAGTATTATTGTCCTCATGTATTAAAAGAAACAGATACTAAGAGTAGTGATGAGTCTAGCAATACTAGTAGCACTAATAATAATGGTTTTCCTCTGTCATTTACTAAAAGTGCGTGGGAATTTGGTGCTAGTTTCCTTTTCAAATTTTAGTTTTTATATATTTAAGATGTGGTGGTGTTCTATCGCCACATTTTTGTTTGTTTTTATCTTTTATTTTTCATTATTATTTTGTTTGTAGGTGTACTGACAATTTTATATTTTTTTATTTGTAATTTATTAGTTTAATAACTTGATTTAATTATAATAGTAATATTGGTATTGTGCTATTAAGTCACCTATGTTTTATTAGTAACAGTGCTTGAGTGGATTTTGCTATATTATTATATAATAAATCTCCAGATTAAATAATAATAACTATTTGAATATTTTTAAGTAATGTTCATAGTATATATACTAGTGCATCACTATTGAATAATGAATACAATATTTATTGATAAATATAATTCTTGACTAGTATACTAGAATGTTAGTGACATCCTAATATATAATTTATTTAAATGCATTATGTTTAATGTGTAATATTATGCAGCAAATAAAATTAATAGATATATTTGGTAATAAACAATCTGAAAGTACTAATATTAATAATGTAATTAGTAATTCTAAAACTAAAAAAATATTTCCCAAAATAGATATAAATATTGGATTAAATAATAATCAACTACAATCTGATTCTGTTTTAATTCATAGATTATTACAGAAGAAATTACTTAGTAATTTAGAGAAGAACACAGTATTAAGTAATAAAATATCTAGTAATTTAGAAACAAATATACAAAAATTTATGAGAATATTAATAAATGAAATGAAAACTAAACAAAGTAATTATGATATTAATCTCATTACAAGGGATACATTATTAGAATATTATGTAAAGTAGTAAATTTATATGTTAATATAAAATTATGTTAATTATTGTTTTTAGTAATTTGTAATCTAGCTCTAATTATTAATATGTTATTATCTTTACATCTTTCTTTTAAACGTATCTAGCATTTTATTATTTTGTATTATGCTGTATTGGTATTCTATTTTAGTTATTGGTTGTTTTTTGAATCCCTTTTAATGTTTCTTGATTTGAGCATTTTTGATAAAAGTAAAAAAAAGTTTAAATATTGTACTGTTTATTTGTGTCTCCTATCGGATATTTTGTTATATTACGATATTGTTGTGGAAAAGTTTTTTACCAAGTGAATAAGAAACTGATGTATGTAAGTAAAAAAAATAGTAGCCATTGAAAGAAATACATTTTAGATTTGCAGGAACATTAATGGAAGACTTTAAAAATTTTTATCGAGAACTAAATGTAGAAATGTTGAGAATATTAAGAAATTTTATATTATTACTAATAAAATAAAAAGATCAAAAACAGAAATTATGTACTAGAAAAAACAAAGATATAGAAAGAAACAAAATATTTAGTTTTATGGTACATATATATAGTAGTAATAAATCCTATATTACTTTACATGCATCAAATTTATATTTTGAATATTAGTATAAGTATTTAATAATTATTAAGTATTATTGATATAATTAACAAATTTTTAGTCAACAATTCCATCATAGTTTATTATTTTAAATAAAGTATTGACTTCCTTAATTAATAATGTTATTATAATTACAAGTAAGAGATATTACTTTAATATTTATGGCGAGTATTAAGAATATAGCTGCAACATTATTTACTACTTTGTTAATTTCTAATATAGAAGTTAATGGTATGTCTATGGCTGAAAAACAAATGAATCCAGAATGGTTGTTTAATTCCCAAAAGTTCGATGAAACAATGAATTTACCTTATAATACTACATATCATAATATATTTTTTCAACAATACTTCTGTGAATTGCTTAAATATTTTGTAAATTACCCAAATAATATAAAATTAGATTCTAACAATTTACCAAATAAAAATTATAGTAATAATTTAACGTATTGTACTAATAATCAAACAAATAACATTAATGATTCACAAGTTAAAGATATTGATAATGCGGAAATTTCTAAAGCCTCTGATAAATTAACAGAATTACAAAATAACACTAATGATAATAATAATAATGAAGAGAGTGATAATGCTAAAATTGCTAAAGAATCTAACAAACTAACAGAATTACAAAATAACACTGATAATAAAAATAATAATATTACAAATAATCGTGAATTAACTTATAAAGATCTTATTAATTTTAATGATAAAACACTATTACCAATACTTGAAAAGTATTGGAATAATTTAGTTACTCATAATGGTAAAGACAAAATAAATTTTAAACCATCTGTTACATTCTTTAATGAGTCAATTAATAGTTATGATACTACTATTAACAAGCAAGAATTAAAAGAATTCCAGGAAATTTTAAAAAACTCCAAGGATGATAAAGACATTACATTTAATCAATACATTAAAGACATATATTACCAAATATTAAGTAATTATTATTATAATGTGAAAAAGTTTCAATTTACAACTGGAAACGCAGATTTTCATTTCTTTAACTATTTTTATGCAATTGAAAATAGTATTAAAAATTTGTTAAAGACTAATAATATAAAAGATATACAACACAAAATTATTACAGATGATAAAAATAATAACGCATTATTAAGTAAAATAGCTGAGTTATATATAGAACACAAGTTTAACACTCTTGATGAAAAGAAAATAGAAGAATTTTTATCGAAAAATAATGATAAATTTAATATATACTCATTAGTTAATGAGTTTTTAAATTTTTACACAATTGGCTTTGATGATATTTTGAATCAAATAATTAAATTCACTTTGAAAATAAAAAATCAATTATCTCTAGTCGTTACAAATAAAAATAACTTGAATAATAAAGTATTGCAAACTGTTTATGATTGTGGAAAATTGCCTAATACTATACTTCAGTTAAAGTTTGAAAACTATAATTTAGGTGTTTGTTGGTTTAATACTGCTTTTGAAACTGTTTATACTATTGCTTTAAATTCCAATATAGGTAACGATACTACTTTTAAACAATTTGTTAAGCATTTACAAACAGCACAATTTAATAAAATAAAACTAGTAAAAAATAGTAATGCAACAAAACAATATGGTAATTATTGTTATAAAATGACTGAACAGATAAATTTATTAAAAGAATTAAACAATTTTATAGAAAATATGAAAATTTCTAATACAGCACAATACAATGAATGGATGGACACAATAAATAGTAATGAATTATCTAAAAAGGCATTAGAAGAAATCAATACACTAATTAAGGAGGATGCCGAAGCTGAAAAACGCTTGCAACATAATTTAGCACAGGGTATTAATAAAATTACTTCTACTCATCATGGAAACAATTCGAGTTATGGCATAAGTTTACTATGTAATATATTTCCAGAATTAAAACCTTTATTTGAAATAAAATATGATAAGACTATTGAGAAAAATAGTAAAGAAACAATACAAGATTATTATTGCAACAATTTAAGCACACCTATAGCTAATATTTTTCCTGTAGAGTATACGAAGAAATATGGTAATAAGATAACCATGGCATGGATTCCACACAATGAGTCTGCTAATACAGTCACTGACAAGATGCAACCGTTTAACATAAAACATATAAAAGAATTTCCTGAATATATTATATTAGATACAAATAAGCAAAATAATATTGAAGATACAATTGTAAGAATTACAGAAAATGGAGAATTATTAATTTATAAACTATCAAATCTTGCAAAAAACAAAGTAGGGATGAATCACGCTTACGCTGTATATTTCAATGCTGATGGTGCTCAATTGATGGATGATCATAACAATTACCACACATCATATAATAATAAAGACCCAATAGAATTAGCAATATATAAACAAGTATACAAATGTAAATTACAAAAACAGGAAGATAAAAAGTAATTAACTACTGACGAGAATATAATCCATAAGACAACTATAAATAAAGTAATATTTAATATAAAGAAGTGTAATTTATTAAAGATTATTATTACTTTAGTATTATAATTCTATTATCTTATAAGGAGTGGTGCTCTTTATTATATAATTATATATAATGTGAGGCCATTCTATTAAGGTTATTCCTATTCTGATAAACTCTAATAATCCTAAATTAAATATTTCTTCTTTACTTTCTAATCTGTATAAATCAACATGCCAAACAGATCCTTTTATAGTATCATATACATTAATTATATTAAAAGTAGGACTAGTAATTACTTGATTTTTATTTATAAGAATTGATTTTAAAAAAAACTGAGAAAAAGTAGTTTTACCAACTCCCAAATTCCCTTGCAATAATATAGTATAAGGAGGTTTTATATTACTAGCTAAGTCTTCAGCCATTTGTTTTAATTGAGCAATACTATATTTATACACATAACTACTCCATATAACTTCTAGTAATAGAATAGCATATTTTTACATATTTTGTTAGTTTGGGAATATAAATAATAATAAAAAGACAAGTAGTTAAATACTACAAAGCCATACAGTAATATAATAAAGTTCATGCATTCTCCAAGCGTTTTTATACTCTTTCCTACTATTTTCTAATTCCTACTGTTTCCCTTCTTCATATTCTTCACTATTAACTCCGACTTTTTTTAGCTTAAAGCTTGGTATGTACAGATTCTGTTAACAACTATTGGTAAATTCTGGAATACATCAAGGAGTATTGCACGATAATTGGACAATATATCGGCCATTGCTTGCAGTATGCCACAAGTTATTTCAGTCATAAGCCTTATATACACTATATGTATAACCAATTACAGACAAATTCTAATTCACAATATGTTATATTAATATTTTAGATTACCAACTACTATCACATTAATCATAATAATAGTTCTTTAAATTATACAAGTAAATTTACTTAACTAGTTAATATTCAAAATCTTCAAATATCGTTTGCCATTTGTTTTACTATTATTATCAATTGCATAATAGTAACATTTCAATCATGTTATATAGTTGAACTAACTTGTATTAGATACTATGATTCCATTTCTCCTACACTATTATTAATATTACAGAACATATTAATAATATACTAATACATAAAAGTCCAGTAGATAACTAATTGGAGTAACAAGTATTAACAGAATAATTAGTCAGAGATATTTTCTATACAAATATAAACATCATTAATATATATAAATTATGTATTATTACTTAGCACTTCTTTTACTTTAATTACTAAATCTTTTAAACTAAATGGTTTTTGCATGAAATATATCCCTAATTCTTTATCTAAATTTTCTCTAAATGTATCTTCAGTATATCCTGAAATAAATATTGTTTTAAATCCAATTTTTATTTCTCTTAATTTCTTATTTAAAGTAGGACCATCCATTTTTGGCATTATTACATCAGTAATCAACAAGTCTATATTAATATCATTAACGACTTGTAATGCTTCAGCTCCGCTTCTTGCTTCAACAACAGTATATCCTTTATCTTTTAATGCTCTTGAAATGAAATTCCTTACGGGTTCTTCATCTTCGACTAATAATATAGTTGCATCTCCACTCAAATCAGAACCATTTGTACTATTAATTTCTGTAGTATTACTATTATCCATATCTTTAATTACTTCTTCTTCTTTATATCTAGGCAGGAATATTTGGAAGTTTGTACCTTTATTTAATTCGGATTTAACATTTATATAACTACCAGTTTGTTTTACTATACCATAAACAGTAGCTAATCCTAATCCAGTGCCTGAACTAGTACCATTCTTTATATCTTGTATTTTCCTTGTAAAAAATGGTTCAAATATATGTTTAACAGTTTCCTTATCCATTCCACATCCATCATCTATTACTTCAATTAAAACATAATCTCCTGCTTGTACATTATCATCAAAGCATCTAAAACTATTCTCAGCATAGTAATTACGTACTTGAATAATTAAATTGCCATTATTGTGCATAGCATCTCTAGCATTAACAACCAAATTCATAATTACCTGCTCAAATTGTATTTTGTCTATTTTTACATTCCACAAGTCACTAGTAGAATAATTAAAATTCAAATTTACATTTGGTCCTAGTAATCGTTTTAATAAGGAAGACATATCCAATAATATATCTCTAATTGATATTACTTGAGGATTTAATGCTTGTTGTCGAGAAAATGCTAATAGTTGTTTCACTAGATTAGCTGCCCTATTAGCATTATGTTTTATTTGAGATATATCTCCATACTGCGGATCATCATTATTATATTTCTGTAGTAATAAATCACAAAACCCTATCATTGCAGTTAATAAATTATTAAAATCATGAGCTATACCACTAGCCAATTGCCCAATAGCCTGAATTTTTTGAGACTGCAAGAATTGCTGGTCTAGTATTTTCTGTTCTGTAATATCTATAAATTGTAGTAATACATTAGTATTATTTAAAGAATCCTTAAAATGACTTACATATAATTGCACTGTTTTATTTAATTCATGTTCTTCATTATCATAACATTTTAAAGGTAGCTCCAAATATTTATCAGTAGCCTCTAAAATTGACTTTAAGTCTTCCTTACTATTATGTAAGAAATCAATTATATTATGTTTTACTGATAATATTTCCCCATTTCCAATTAACGACATAAAAGCTTTATTGGGACGTATTATAATACCACTAGTATTAGTTATAACACTAGCAATATTAGAATCATCGAAAATTCCATGACTAGGACCTACTGTTTTATTTACAGAATCTACTATACTATGATTGGTATCTGAATTCTTATTTATACCAGCATTTACTTGTTCTGATTGTTTCACTATATCACTTTTATTGTTATATTCATTAATTTTAATAATTATCAATGGTTGTGAAGATATAAACGATAATGCCTGGGGTTTTATTAATAATGCTTGAATACTTTGAAAGTACTTAGGTTTTAATATTATCTTTATTGGTTCATTATCTATTTTATTTAAATCAAAATTATCAATAAAATCACTAAGTGCAACACCTATTATTTTATCTTTACTTACTTTTACATAACTAGCAAATGTTGTATTACATCCTAATATTCTACATTCGTTATTTATATAAAATATACCAACTGGTAAATTATCTATATAAGCTTCTAATTTCCTATTATTTCTTATTATTTCGTCAGTTTGAGCACAGTATTTAGTAATATCTGTAAGAGTAACTATTGTAATATCATTATGTGAATTAATTGACGCTATAAATCGTTTTTTATATTTTTTAGCCTCTCTACTAGTTAACATTACTTGACAGTTTCTATTTTGTTCCAGCGCATTACAAAATGCTTTATAAGCAGTAGTTATAGCAATATCTCTATTTAGTAAATCTATAAATTCTTCTTTTGAAGAATATAAATTAGGATAAGTAGCATATAAAATACAATTATCATTATTAAATGCAATTATTTCGTTATTATTAGATAATGCTACAGATATAGATTGTAATATTTCAGTATAGCTTTCTAGTTCTTTTCTTATGTTGTTACATTTTACAAATAAGCACAGTAATATAATAACAGCGGAAGTTGAACAAATACTTAGTAAAATAAAAAAATCAATTGATAACAAGTTTTTTAATTCACAATAAAAACTTGCAGAAGCCATTAAATGCTGTTTCCCAGTATAGAGAACTATATTTTTAGTATAACATACATATAAATAGTACGATACATTACAAATAATGAATAATAATATTATATACTAATACTTCTATTAAAATATAAATATTGAATTTATTAATTAATTGTTAAATTAAAATACAGATTTTTCTTAATTATGAAAAATAACGCAATAATAAATAAACAATGCTGAACTAATAGATTAAATTACTATATCAATACATCCTTCTATTGTTCTTCTTTTATTGATATATTATTAGCATGAACTGTACTAATAGCATCTGACATCAATCCAAAATGAGAAACTGTATTAGTTAAGTCAGAAGACATGTATATTTTAGTAGCTTTGCCATTAGCTACGTCCTTCATCGCTTCTATTCCTTTTAATTTTAGTACTGTATTAGATATATTTGTATTATTAATCATTGATAGTCCATCAGCTTCTGCTTTATACACTAGTAATATTGATTTAGCTTTACCTTCAGCAAGTGTTATTTCAGCTTCCTTTTCAGCTTCTGCTGCTAATATTTTAGCTCTCTTATCTCCTTCAGCTCTAGCTACTACAGCCTCTTGATGAGCTTTAGCTTCTAAAACTGTTTGCCTACGTTCTCTTTCAGCTCTCATTTGTCGGCTCATTACATCTTCTAATTCTTTACTTAATATTATTTGCTTTATTTCAACTCTATTTACTTTTATTCCCCAAGGATCAGTAGCTTCATCGAGTATTACTTCTAATTTTTTGTTAACTGATTCTCGCGAAGTTAATAGTTGGTCTAATTCAAGTTCTCCAACTATGTTTCTTAAAGTAGTAGCTGAAATATTCTGCATACCTAATATTGCGTCTTCAACTCCATAACTAAATAATTTAGGATCGAAGACTCGGCAGAATACTACGAAGTCAATACTAACAATGACATTATCATGAGTAATCATGGGTTGAGGAGGAAAATCAAATACTTGCTCTTTCAACGAGACTTTATTAACAATACGATCCAGCAATGGTACCATTACATGCAATCCAGCATCCCAAGTACATTGATATTTACCAAGTCTTTCTATAATATACTTTTTAGATTGAGGCACTATTTTAACAGCTGCACAAATTCCAGCAGTAATAATACATAGTAAAACAAGGATCGCATTCATATTATTATCTAATACATAGTATTATATACTCATATACTAACATATATATAAATTATAACGCAAGTGAATACATAGATAAATAATATTCTGCAGTATTAAATTGTAGTACTTATCAATTAGGTTTAAATATTTTATTACAAATATTTTAGCAATATATATACTTTACAAACTTATATTATTTTATAAAATTTGATAAAGATTTGTAGATACTATAGAAATAGTAATATTATTATTAATACAATAAATGTTAATATTATAAATTTAATCTCTTATATTATCCTATAATAAACTTCAATATAATTTTTGAGCTTACAAATATTATAATAGAATTAAACTTGACTATTTGTCAAATCTATATTAGATTAATAATAAGGAATAATTAATTTAAAAGGCGAACAATGAGTAAAAATTTCCTTAATTTTTTAACAACTTCAGTAATAATACTAAGTTGTGGAACACTAATAAATAGTAGTTGTTGTTATTGTATGGAACCAATTCAAGAAGAATCGGATAATAAAGCAAATGTAAATAATGATAATTTAAATAGTATTACTACTATCACTGATAATAATAACTCACAGAATTTATATAATAACACTGTAATAACTAGTAATAATATAATTAATGATGCCATTAATAACCACTATGCTTTTTCTTGGACAGATTATTGTGATTGTGCTACAAAACTGAAGAATTTTTTGTGGTTGAAACATGATAATTTGTGTGAGAGTGACCGCAAGAAGCTTTGGTATTGGAAAGATTGTTTATATCGTATTGGCACATGCAGTGCTGATTTCATTCGGGCACTCAGATCATTATCTAATAACATTGAATCGGGTGAAGCACCTGCCTACATATTGAGTAATATGCAGATGCAATTAGAACTTGGTCAAATTGGCATCAATAAATATAAACAAAAAATATATGAGGCAAATATACCATATAAGGAAGCACAACAAATTTTAATTAAATTAGCTGATATAAAACATCAATTAACTGACGGTATTATGTCCTTACGTCTACCATATGCAAAAACTGTAATGAATTTACCAATTTTACTAAAAAACTTTACAATTATTATGTATAATTCACTAAAACGCGTACTCAGAAATACTAGTGAAATGACCACTAAATATAACAACATACGGCCTGAAGACTTCCAACAATTTGAAAAAGAAATACTGGAGAATTTTAAATTACTAGCTCGTCCTCTCAAAATAATGAAGAATTACTTATTAGGAAATTTATATCATGCATGTAATTGTTACCAGGACGTTTGTGATGAAATACTTACAAAACAAATAGGTCAATTATTTAAAAATATTAATAATGATTGTAAAGGTTGGGAAGATTATAATTACATTAAATTGCCTGACTATTTACTGAAGAAACATTAAGATTTTTAATATTTACGTAAAATTTGGGACAATTTATGTCCCACCTTATATTAAAATTTTAATATTTCTGATTTTATTAGTTTTAAGTATTTATTAAGTAGTACTAGGTTATTATGCATAATATTTATATTCCAATCTTCAGTTAATATATTTTTGTATAAATGTATAAAAATATTTATATTTTAAAATTATTTAATATTTAAGAAGTAGATTCTCAGAATTGTAATGGGATGTATTTGATTTAATAAATTCGATTTAATACATGTTAGAATCAATTTATTTACCAACTAGCAAGCATTATGTAATACTGAATTCTCAATCAATCTTAACAAAAATAATACAGAGTAAAAATATACATTTAGCATAATCTATTTTCATGTATAATTAAATGAAATAATTAATTATAGTAATGTTATATAAAAACAATTTGAACTATTAATAGTAGTAAAATTCATTTATAGAATATTAGTACTATATTACATGTTATAAAAGAATATTGGAGGATACATTGTGTCGTCAATAACCAGTAGTATATTAAATTAGGAGTTATTATATAATTAGTTATGCGTATTTTTATAGGTGAATATAATATTATACTGCTATTCACATTCATTTATTACATAAAATATTTTATTTATAATGCATATTTGAGTTGTTACAAAAATTTTTGTTAATGGAAATTATATTAATAATAATATGTAAATTATCAATATGTAATATTACATTATATTAACATTGATATATATCAATACATGAATAATATTTCAGCATAACATATTAAGAATAGTACAAAAATGTAGTTTTGTCGTAATTATTGTTGAGATAAATAAAAATACTGAGACAAATTGTCAATAAACAATGTAATACTTTGTTTAATTCACATTATATTAATAGTTAAAAATTTATCAATCAACTCACTGGTGTGTTATATGAATGATATTTTTTGTTGATTTTGTAAGTTACTTTTTTAAAGACATTCACTAAGACTTTTTTTCATACTTTCTTTATGCTTCATTTTAAAATTTAAAATGCAAATTTATCTATTTTATATTTTTTTTCTTTTATTTACTGGTTTGATCATTTGTATTACTATTTGTAATAAACGTCCGATGGCAATTATTTAAACGTTTTTCTTGGATGGACTAGACAATTTGTCATAAATATTCGTACCACTATCAATTGATTTTAGATTACTTATCAAGTATATACTAGTGTAATAATTTAAATAGTTTATATTCATTTAATTCGTATATTCCAACACTATTACATATCAATCATCAGGTGGCATGCCCTACTTTATTATGTATTAATCTTTTTTAAATAACAGAGATATCAATTTTTTGAAATAATATATCCAATTCTCTTCCGTGCGAATATTAATAAACAATCACGTAATTTTAACAATTTATTGACCCATATTTAAATCAAGATAATATTACCATACACTTTTATTTGGAATATTTACACTCTTACTATAAATAATTTTACAAGTATTTATATACATCATTACACTATAATCCTATACAAGGAGGTTTTGTGTTGCCTCCTTCAATAACTATAACTATTAGAAAAAGATCCAAATGTATGTATACCAAATTGTTAGGAAACATATTGCCATTATAATAATGTAATACATCTTTTTTTTAAACTGCAAGTATCAAGTTTTCTTATATTAATAATTTAATTTCGTCAATACTTAAGCCAGTAGCTTTTGATATTTGATCAATTGATAGTCCAATTGCTAAAAGATTCTTAGCAGTCTCTATAGCTTTTTTATGTTCACCTTTTTCTAACCCCTCCGCAAGGCCTTCTTCCTTAGCATAGTGAATAGCAGATAAATTATCCATCTGAGTTTTTTCTAATAAACGTATTTTTTCTCTTTCTAATGAATTAGCACTTGTTTTATTAAATATGTATTTAGCATTTGCTATAGATTCCACTTCATTTTGGATAGAATCTAAATGACAGGAATTTGGTGCTTTTAGGAACTCAGTCCATGCCCATAATTCATCATTTTGATCCATATATTTACGTTTATTTAATTCAACAAAATATATATCCAACATTCTAGAAGAATACTCTTCATTAGTTTTTTCATCTTTCAATATAAAATTTCTACTACATCTAGTATCTTTAAATAAATTAAAATCTAATATATTAATTGCTATTACTGGATGTAAATCTTTGTAATATTGAATCTGCTTTAATTGAGATGAGTATATTTTTGCCCAATAAAACAACGATCTCTTATACATATCATCATTATTTTTCTTCTGCATCTCTACATTCAATATTTCACCAGTAGATGTTGTAGCAACTAAATCCAACCTTATTCCATGCTCTCCTATAAATTTATTATCCATTTCGGTATTGACTAACTCTACTGACTTAATAGGATCTTCTCTTTTTAATATTGAATTAATGAAATCAATTAAAATATTGGGATACTCCTTATTCCAGAAGATTGTTTTAAACATTAAGTCATTGGTTGGTAAAATAGATTCTTCACTATAATTATTCCAAAAGTTCTCTTTCATTATAATTTTCAATTAATTATTTTCTATATATTCATTATATTACAATTGCAATTTTTTCTGTTTTAATAGATGAGCATAATAGATTACTTATTATTTTTTATCTAAGTATTCACTTAAATCTAATGTCCCTCCATATATTGAAACTAATTTTCTTTCTGCACTAGAATCATTAAAATTTTTACTATTTTTATTAAATAATTTTTTAAATTTATCTGGATTTTTAGTATTTTTTAATTCACAATTACTTCCTATGCAAAGACGTTTTAATATCTTAATATAATTTAAATCGTTAATATCATTTACATTAATATTCTTTAATCTATTAATATAATCTTGTTCATTATTAAATAACTTTAGTTGTACGCCAGATAATACAAGTCCTCCATTTTTGACTTGCTTATTAGTATTCTTTCTGTTATTATTCAAATTGTTATTATGTATTGTCTCAATATTATTTTGCATTATTTTATCATTTTGATTTATTTCTTTATTCAAATCCATTGCATTACAAGTGTTTAATAAAAAAGTACTTAAAATACAAATTATTACTTTACATGCATTCACCATGCTAAACTCCTTAGTTACTCATTTCTTTAAAAGAATATACATGATAAGTTAATAAAACATTAACAAAAAACGTATTTTATAAAAAACCATCTATTTTTTTATAGATGGTCATGATCATAATGAGTATTATATCACTATTTAGAAGAATCACCTAAACGTAATGTTCCTCCATATATTGAAAGTGATTTTTTATCGTCACCTGAATCATTACGTTTTTGCCAGTGTAATTTACTGCCTTTTTTCACACGAATAATTCCATTGGTATTGTCTATTCCATATCTGAGCATTTGTTCATGTTTCGAATTAGCAGAACTAGATGAATCAATGAATGGAGTTACTAATTCTGATCCATTATTCAATATTATTTCTCCTCTATTAATTAATTTTCCATCACGTTGAACTCTTAATAAACTATTTTCGTCCATAATTAGTTTTGTATTCTCACCAATTTTAAGAGTTGCATAATTCTGCAATACAAAATCATCATCATTATCTTTCT
>CAMJRB010000020.1 GCA_946408175.1 uncultured Holosporaceae bacterium | reverse complement strand
TATACATAAACTTAGTAATCTACCCAATATAATAAAACAAAATAATAGGTATATTGTATTAAAAGAAAATATAGATTGGAAGAATTTAACTAAATACTATATAGCTAGTAATAAATATCCATATTTATTGATAAATAAAACAGTTACTAGAAAATATTCTTTGCCATTGCAATGTTCACACTTTATAGGTTATACAAGCTCTCCAAATGATAAAGATATATCTTGGGCTAATAATCCTAGTTTATCATTACCAACTGCGAAAGTGGGAAAGAATGGTATAGAAAGGCAATATGAGAATGACCTATTTGGAAAAGTAGGTATACAAGAATTGGAAGTTAATTCAAGAAGGCAAGTAGTAAGAACAATAAATGAAATTGATAGTATTCCTGGCAATAATATACAATTAACTATAGATATTAATTTACAAAATGAAATATACAAAATATTATCAGAACAAAAGAGTGCTTCTTGTATAGTAATGAATGTTAATAATGGAGCTATAGTAGCTTTTGTATCATATCCAGGCTATGATATTAATATATTTTCTAAAAAAATACCCAGTAAACTATTAAAAGAAATATATTCTGATAAAGCTAATCCATTAATAAATAAATCTCTTAGTGGATTATATGCTCCAGGTTCTACATTTAAAATTATTACAGGATTAGCAGGATTACATTATGGAATCATTAATGAAAATACTAGATTCACATGTAATGGATATACTGAACTAGGTAAACATAAATTTCACTGTTGGAGGAGAGGCGGTCACGGCTCTGTTAATTTACAACAAGCATTAGAACAGTCCTGCGATGTTTTCTTTTATAATATAGCGAAACGTATTAATCCAGATTATATAGCTAAAGTAGCTAATGATTTTGGTTTAGGTGTTAAAACTGGCATAGATTTACCAAATGAAAAATCAGGTTTAATACCTACTAAGGATTGGAAAAAAGAGAAAAGAAAACAAAAATGGACAGCTGGTGATAGTTATAATATGTCTATAGGTCAAGGATATGTATTAACTACTCCATTACAATTAGCTAAAATGACTTGTATGTTTGCTAATGGTTTAAAGCCAATTATTCCTCATATTTATATAAATAATAATATAGATAATAATAATAATAAATTGGCATATAAACAATCACATATTGATATAATATTAGATGGAATGTATGACGTAGTAAATTCATCTCATGGAACTGCTAGAAAAAATAGAATAAAACAATTCGAAATGGCTGGAAAGACTGGTAGTTCTCAAGTAAAAAGGATAACAGCTTCTCAGAGAGCTAGTGGTAAAACAACATCAGATATATATGAAAATAAAGAACATGCATTATTTATAGCTTACGCTCCAGTTGATGATCCACAATATGCAGTATGCGTAATAGTGGAACATGGAGGTAGCGGTGCATCAGTAGCAGCTCCTATAGCTAAGGAAGTATTTTTACTTTTAGATAAATTTAAATATATTAAATATTAACATACAATCTAGATTGTATATTACAATAAATAAATTTTGTATTATCGTTGAGTTTATCAATACTGATGGATAAAAAATGTATATTATTTATTGTTGCAGTGTATATTGAAACAATTTAAGTTTAGCAATATATAATTTTTATATTATCAGTCTTAACAACTGCAAAACTTCAGTTCATATATAGTATTGTATCAAAATTTTAATAATATATAATTAATAGATCTTATATTACAATACTTTGGTAATAATTACCATGTTTTAGATACGATTAATAATTTTGACAAACAATATAAATATTGCTATAATCAAAACCTATCAGGAATTTGAAAAATAATAATGAGTATTTTAGCACCATTATTTTATAATATTTTAGATACAATATATTTTAAAATTTTGCTCAGCTATTACAAAACTACTATTCAAAAATGTATCGAACAATACAATAATTACATAGTTTATTATTATAAACAAATTATAAATTTTTTTGTAATGTAATAAATAATGGTTAATGAATTACTATGATAAAGTAGATATATACTACTAGTATAGTAAGTATTATTAGGTAATAGAACAGATGATTTAAATATTTCCAAAAATAAAATTAATTATTATCTATGTAGATAGTGTATTATTAATTATTAAATTACTATTAGTAATTACGATTGTTTACATGTGAATCGTTTGAATAAATATTATATACAGCTATAGTACAAATAATCATCATGTAGATAAAAAGTATTTTATAGTAAACACACAAAATAGTTCTGTATAAATACTAAATAATCACGAGAAAAAACATTATACCAATCTAATAAAACTAATGTAAATATATTCTTATAATTATTTACTTATATATATTCTACTTTCTATACTTCCGTAATATATTACAAACAGCTTTATCTTTTAATATACATAACGTTAATAAATAAGTTATTAATCCTATAATTGAATATATAGTTAATATTAGTATATTATTTATCATTTCATTACTGTTTTGTATTGTAATAAAGTGTTTTGCAATTAATATTGCTATGTATATAGCAACTGTTGCCAATAATATTTTACAGATTTGTAATATAAATTGTTTATTGAATATATTATTTTTATCTAAGTATTTACCCAGTACTAGCATTTGTAAGTATCCGGAAATCATTGTAGCCATCGCTATTCCAGCAAATTGGAATTTTTTCATTAATAATGCGTTAAATATTACATTACTGCATATGGCTACCAATGCTGCTCTTATTGGCGCTTTAGTATTCTTCTGTGCAAAAAATATTGCAGATAATATTTTAGCTAACACATAAGCTGGTAAGCCTAATGACATAATACTTAATACAGTAGCTGTATTAGCTACGTCAAATTTAGTAAACTTACCATATCCATAAATAATATCTATGAAATTATAAGATAAGCTTGAAATAATAACAACTACAGGAAATGTTAATCGTAAAGTAAATAATATTGAATCTCTACATATATTTACTACTTCTTCATTGACACTGTAATTACTATTTTTTGTATCTATATTTATTGTAACATTAGAATTTGCAGTTTTATTTATTGATGCTGTATTGTTATGCATCTGCAATTGATTATCAATGTTTTCATTATTATTTGACACATTATCTTGTTGCAGCTTGGTATCTATGTTTTGTTTACTATTATTTTTAGCTACTATTTTCGATATTTCAGGTAATAATATTATGCTCATTGATATTCCGAATAATGATAGTGGCAATTGGTTCAGTCTATCAGCAAAGTATAAATAAGTAATACAGCCAGTAAACAAATAAGAACTAAAGAAAGAATCAATAAAAACATTTATTTGAGCTACTCCAGCACTAGCAATAACTGGTGCTAATTTTTTGAAGAATTGTTTTATACTGCTAGTAATTTTTGGAACAACTAATTTAGGCATTGTTAAATGTTTTGCTTTTATTATTACCAATAAATATAAGAATTGAACTATTGTAGCAGAAAGTACTCCATAAGCAAATCCTCTTCCTGGATGTAGAGAATTTCTTGCTAATAATATTGAAGTTATTAGTGTTATATTAACTAGTAATGGACTAACAGTATATAATCCAAATTGTTGATTAGAAATAAGTATTCCACTATATATAGCAGTTAAAGCCAAAAATAAAATACCGGGAAACATTATTCTAGTAAAATATATAGTTAAAGCAAGTTTTTCAGGATCATTAGCAAATCCAGGAGCCATTAATAGTACAAAATATTTAGCAAATACAACTACCAATATAGTTATGATTAATGATATGTAACATACTATTGAAAATATTTCTGAAGAAAATAACCGAGCAAATTTACTTTTCTTTTTCACCTCTAATTCTGCTAATGATGGTACTAATACTGAGTTTAATCCTTCTTCTGAAAAGCATTTCCTAAAAAACTTTGGAAATTTCATAGCTATTAAACAAGTATCCATTTCAAGACTAGCGCCCAGATAAATGGATAATATCATTTCTCTTATGACTCCAAGTATTCTACTTACAAGAGTCATACCACTGACTGTTAAGAATTTTTTTAAAAGTATCATTTTATTATATATAGCAGTATACAATACATATTATATAATATATGTTTAGCATGCTTCTTAAAAAATATTTGTACTAATTTTATATTAATTGGTACAATAGTATTAATCAAATTTATTGCAGTATAATATATATTTAATGTAAAAATATATTAAATATAAATCGAATTAAGTAAATTTATTCATAGGTCTATATAGTCATGCTATTACAAAATTAACATTAATATAGTTGAAACATTGCAATCCCTAATAATAGAAAATTAGCAGTTATTAATAAAAAACATGCAATATTCATATTAAAATAAATTAGTTTAAATAATTGTTACTACCATAAACTATAATTTGAATGAAATAACAATATTATAAAATAAAGTCTAGTACATGCTTTCAATACACTATAGTAATTGAATCATGTACAATCTACATATAACATACTGTAATAACAATTATTTGATTCAATACATTAAATTACAAATTATTACTAATAAAATATTACTTACTAAATTCCAGTAGAGCCGAATCCATTAATACCTCTGCCAGTCTCTGATAATGTACTGGATTCTTGCCATATAATAGTTTCATATTTAATTATTAATAATTGTGCTATTTTGGTGCTGTTATTTATTGTAAAAGAAGTATTAGAACAATTATGTAATATACATTTTAATTCACCTCTATAATCGGAATCTATAATACCTGGAGAATTTAATACATGGATTCCGTATTTTAAAGCTAATCCAGATCTAGAACAAATCATTCCACAGTATCCACTAGGAATCTCTATAGCAATACCAGTAGGCACAAGTATAGTATCATTAGAATGTAAATAAATATCATTGTTAATACAAGCAAACAAATCATAACCAGCACTATTAGCCGTACCCAGTACTGGTATTATTGCCTTTTCACATAACTTTCTAAATCTAACTTCCATAAATATTGGTAAAATATTAATTGTAATTAGTATAACAGCATTTATGATTTAAGCCTACTATTTGGAGAAACATTGTCTATTATAAGAAATACAAATTGTTTAAAGAAAGAAATTATATCTAGTATTGTTAAATATTAAATAAAGGGAGCTATTAATATTTATAGTAGTAATACACTGTATACAATAAATATTACCTAATAAATTATTAATTTAATTAATATAACATCATAATAATGATACTATATAACATAGTATTGACAATGCAAGAGACTCTTTGAAGTCATTGCATTATCTGAATTAGTTATTTATTGTTAAATAGTATAAGATGGTGGTATATATGGATATTGAGGCATATTTCCGGTATTATTGTTTGTAATGGCAGTATTTTGATACTGTGGTGGAACAGATTTTTGAGCCATCATATTTGGATTAAAATTGTTGTTACGAATAAACTTCTGTGGCTGCGATATAGTTTGTTGTGAATAAACTTGTGTTGGTATTTGATAATTATTAAAGGCTGGTATATTACCAGTTGATGTTCCATGAGATGTATAATGTATATTGTTTTTGGTTGTATTGTGTTTGCTTGATCGTTTCTTAAGAGTATTATTTTGTATAACAGTCATATTAATACCTGATTGTTGTTGTGAATTTTTAGCAATGGGTAGCTGTTTATTTTTTTTGATAGTATCAATATCCTGTGTTAATTGATTTAATTTACTTAACACTTCTTTCAATGTGTTGTTTGTTGTATCACTTTTTTCATTTGACATTTCAATTTTTTCACTTAACATTTCAATTGTTTTATTTAACATTTCAATTGTTTTATTTAACATTTCAATTGTTTTATTTAACATTTGGATATTTTGTTGTTGTACATCGTTTACATTACTAATATATGGTCTGAATAAGTTATGAGTATCGTTTCCGATACTATCATTGCAAATGTCATTCCTTGTTTTTGTTTTGTTATCTGCATTTATACTCTCAAATAATATATCATCATTATTTATTTTTTTAGTATCATCAGTATTTTTTAATTCTGTATCTTGCTGATTCTTAAATATTGGTCTGTTAAAGAGACTTTTCTTTGATGCAAAAGTGAAATTTTGTCTTTGATTTAATGTTGTATTATTACTATTTTGACAATAACAATCACTTATTGCACAACACAAGCTTGTTATTAGTGTTGCGCATGTTACTAAAGATTTCAAATGCATTCGTTGCCTCATTTTTAAATATTTTATCATTTGTTTCCCAATGTTTATAACTCTATAAGAATAGTAACATTTATTTATTAAATAATTCTTAATATATTATAGATTATCTAGAGTATTTATTATTATAAATCATAAAAGCACTACAAATCATTAGTGCTTAAACATTATGGGAAACAAAATGTCACATTTAATTATTTAAAGTTTATTTATATTGTTATATATTATTTGGCTCTGTGTAAACTGGTCTCTTATCCAAGTTATTATATTTGTATGTTTTTGTACCAAACTCACTTCTTTTATTCTTGTTGTCCTTCTCTCTCTGCTTTACATGTCTTTTTACATTCGAAAATTGATGCTGTTGAATATTATTCATATTACTTTCTTCATATGGTTGTATATTATGCATTTGCTTATTATTTTTGTCTATACTTTGTGATGACTGTGCAAATTCTTGTGTCTGTTGAGGAACAAACGGTGTTCCATTGTTGCTATTCCAATTATTCTTCTTATGTTTTCTATCTTTTGTAACAGCTTTACTTCTGTTAGGTTTTGCTTGTTCATTACTATAGGCAGGAGTGTTATAATATGTTATGTTATTATTACCTTGCTGACAATTGTCAACAAACTGAAACCAATTGCACACACAAATAAAATGTTCATCTTCATAAAATGTTTCTTCCATCAAAAATGCACTATTGCATAATCAGTTTTACATAGTATGCATTAAATAATAATTAAAATAAGTGGCTTTAAATTAAAAAAAACAATAACACATGCTCTCTTTTATTGGAAAATACATCCGTAATTGTTCCTAAAATTGTTTATAAGTCCAGGTATCTGATGTCTTTGCATCATATTGTTTGGTAACATATAATTACTATTTAATTGAGCAAAATTATAAGGATAATCATTAATATTATCCATCATTGGCCAAGCAAAGTGATTGTCAAAAATATTATTTGGATCAATTATACTAGGATAGTGTCTATTATTATTTGAATTATCACTATTACTATAATTCAAAGCATAATTTCTATTAAATCTTAAATTATCATTTGTGCTATTTATATCATTACAGCGTAGTTCAATAGCATTATTATGTGTAATTTCTAAATCATTATTATTCATATCTTGTTTATTATTAATTCTCTGTGTTAATAGTTTTTTATTGGTAGCATTATTTCTTTTGGAGAAACTTAATCTAATTCCACCTGAATTCTTCTTTATATATTTTGTAGTTTTTCCTAAAGAAAGTCTCAAAACATTATTACGTAATGGTACATTATTTTTTAGTTCTATATTATCAGATTCTTTCATATACTTAAGATTTGTTATTTTTTTCATTTTATTTTCTTTTAATTGCAAATCATTATTACTTTGTATATCATCTATTTCGTCATCTTTATTTACTTTTCCTATATTATTCAATGCTTCTTTATATTGTTCAATCTTGTTTACATATACTAAATTTTTACTTGATTTACAAAAATCATCGTTTCCTTCTTTGTATGATTTAATGTTTATATTATTAGGAATTTTGTTTAAATTACTATAAGAAATATTCTCACTTGAAAAACTTTCTTCTTTTTTTATACTACTGATTTCTTCATTATCATTATCTTTTTGTTCCTTATCCATTTCCTCAGAATTAATTATTCTTCTATTTTCGGAATTATATGATTTAATATCATTCATTTTATTAATTTTAAATGCTTTATTATAATATGTATCAAATAATTTTATTCTATTATTATGTTTTAACTGACTGGATTCTACTGGATTAAAATGTATAGGAATAAGTTTTTTATTATTATTTCTTTCTATATTCTTTTCTTGTACTATATTAGGAAATATAATACGATCTACATTAGTATTTGTTTTGTTATCTATATCATTATCCTGAGCTACATCTATATAAACAGGTTTGTTTTCAGCTTTACAAGAATTATTAAGATTATAAATATTATCTTCACTATGTTGTTTTAATTCTTCTGCTTCTTCAGGTTGTACTTTACCCATAGCAATCTTATTATTATCTTGGGATAGTTCCAATTTGGAATCTTCTGCAACTTCACAATTTTCATTATTAATAGTTTTACTTTTTGTTGTTCCATGTTCTACACTAGCATTATTATATAATGCATTATTAATATTTTTATTGTCATTATAATATTTACTTTGCTGAATGTATGATAATTGTCTAAGGTGTGTGCTTAACAGGTTATTATTATTTCTTGGATTAATTAACATTGAATTTTGAGGATTGTTAGGATATGTGTTGAATCCAGAATTTATATTTGGATTTGTCAATTGTCTGAATAAAACTAATTTACGTTTTTGAAGCTTAGAATAATTATTAATTTTTTTGTTAAATGGTTTTTTTTCCAATTTTACATTATTTTTATCATCTATTATTTGTTCATAATGCTCAGTAGTTATTAATTTTTGTCCCTTCAAAACTATACAAGATTTAATATTATTATTACATTCTTTATTATCTTCTTCAATATTAATATTTTTATTTATATTATTATTAGATAATATATCGTTATTACAAACATTAAGCATCCCACATTTTATTGGACAAGAATATTCTTTTTCTAATATTTTTTCTTCTGGTAATAATTTATTAAGCTTTTCTTTCTCCAGAGCTTCATCTATTCTATCCTTAATAGATTTCTGGACATAATTTACTGTTTGTATATTCTTATCATCTTCAGATATATCATTATTATTAGTTTTGCACTCTTCGTTTTCATTATTGAAACTATTACTTCTGTTAATACAATAAATATTGTTTGTACATTCTATATTATTATTAATTTTATTATCATTAATAATATTGTTTTCTAAAATGTCACTACAATTACAATTAAATGTAATAATATTAAAACTATTTATAATAGTAGTTAGTAAAATGAATTTATTCATATGAATAATTACCCCTTAGTTAAATGCTAGTAGACAAGCATCCAATTTACATAAACAGAATAACACTGTTCAAAAAATCTACCAATAATTTTTATGGGCTTTTTTTAAAAATGTTTAATAAAATTTAGCTCTTTTATAGTTATTCTTTATCAATTGCAAATTAACCTGATAAGATTTATATGTTGTTATGTATTACTAATACAACAATGTTTTACTACAAATTAGCTTAAAGATAGTTCTGTATAAGATCTACTTTTTTCTTGTTCATTATTAAGTAATTTTATTAACATTTATTATTGTATGTGTTTACTACAATGTGTATTAAAAATACATTTACATCTTAACATTTATTTTTGATAACTAAAATGTTGTTGCCATTTTATATAAAACTAAACAATTATCAAATATATTTTATCTAATATTTATCTAAGATCTTCATATTATTGAACTAAATATATTTTATTATTACTATATTTTGACTATTTTCTATCGTATTGATTATTTATCAACACATATTTTATAAATAAATTCATTCAATTAAGAATGATGAACTAATAAATTAATTATCAACAACATTTACATTTTTTCTTACCATTTTTATTATTAGCATTATTTTCATATATTTTATCATATAATGTAGTTTTCAAAGCATTCCATTCCTGAGCACTGAAATCATACCTTAATATCATTCTGTCTCTCTTCATTTGAACTAACAGCTTAGGATATAATCCTATGGTTTCTGAATATCTTCCTGGAGATGAATATTTAGCAAATATATAAGCACCTTTGGCTTTAAATCTTGATCTGGGTTCAACTTTTCTACTTAATTTATTTTTGCCAGGAATTATATCATAAGTAAATATTTCCAAACTATCTTTATAAGTCTTCTTTAAATCTTCTAATTGAGTAAAATAAGTTTGAGCATCCATACTTTTTAATCTGTTATTTAAATCGTCAGAGTATGGAATAACTATATTACATACAAAAGCATCCCCTTTATTAGCCTCTGGATCTACTTCGAACGCTACACTTTTTAGATAAACATATTTAGTTAAATACTCACAACCAGATAAAAGAAAGCATATAGCAAGTATAACCATATGCCTTTTTAAGTACTTCACAATACTAAGCTGGTACTATTCTACCTCTTCCTGAATTATCATAAACTACTTGAACACTCTGACCAATTGAGAATACTGTATTACCACCCTGAACTATTACTATGTCATTACCATTATCAAGTCTTACTGTATATGATGGAACACGATCGTATTTTTTGTTCCTTGTTGCAGCGTATCCTGCTGCTCCACCACCAGCACCTCCTAATCCAGCTCCCCAAAGAGCTCCTTTAGGACCTCCTATTGCATTTCCTATAAGACCTCCTATCACAGCCCCTCCAACGGCTGCACCAGCAGTGCCTACTTTATTTTTATTATTGTCAATTCTTACATAATCTACTTTAACAATGGTTCCATGAGCCGAATTCTTTATACGACCAGTTTCAGAAGCAGAAACTCTATCCCCTGCGTACTGATCAATTGTTGTTTCACAACCTGTTAGCAATAATACACCTATTATTAATCCAACTACAGTAAAATTACTATTCATAATTCATAACTTTCTTAAAAATCCTAGTATATATTATATACCAATAAATGTTACTTTTATGTTAATTTAAATAAAATACATTCTAGAAAGCATGAAAAAGTTGCACAAAATAACAATTTTATTAGTTATACATATATTATCTATATAATAACATTAGTTATATATATAATCTACACAATAGTAATATTACCATACTTCAATTATCATTTTATTTTTTTCAACATCATAAGGAACTTTAATTTGCTGCTTTCCAGTTAATGGATTATGATCAACTGGGATTACTTCTATAAATCCAGATGGGTAATAATGAACTGCTACCTTTTGATTAGGGCGCACTGTAGGTCCATTCTCTTGAGTTATAGTAACAATGTTGCCATCACGTAATCTTATTGTATATATACATTCTCTTACTGGTTGTATTTGTTGCGTTCCAGTTGAAGAAAAGGTTGTATTTGCATTACCAGCAATACCAGTATTTATTGAATATATTGTTCCACTATCATATACATTTGAATATGTATTGTTTGATATATCTATGCTTTTTATTCTTTCTTTAGTATGTTGTACTGTTCCATAAAAAACATATTGATCTCCAGAAAATTCACTACACCCTGCCAGAAATAATGCGCAGACAATTACAATACTAAATAATTTTTTCATGAATTCTTAATGAAAATTAATCATGTATATATTTTATCATATCAAATTGATAAAGCTATAATAATATTATAAAGTATTGGTGGAATTTATGTATTATGGATAAGCATTTAAAGTTTCTATATTGTATTTTAATATTAGGATATACTTTTTTATTTACTCCTATTGTAATTTTAATAATTAATGCTTTCGGAGATACTGATGTTCCTGGAGTCTGGCAACATTTAACTACCAAGTGGTTTTACGAAGCAGTACAGGATCATGAATTATTACAATCTGCTATTACTAGTTTGAAAATAGCAACAATATCAGCTACTGGAGCTATAATATTAGGACTATTAGCAACTCTTGCAACTACTACAAAACATTATACATTTCTAGGTAAAAAATTTCTAAGTAACGCTATAATAATGCCTATAGTAATGCCAGAAATTATAGTTGGTTTTTCTTTGTTAATGCTATTTCTATTTAGTGAAAAATATTTTGGTATTTCTTTTACAAGAGGAGTAACAACTGTTTGTATAGGACATATAATGGGCACTATGGCTTATGCTCATATGAATATTAGAGCTAAATTACTAATGTTGGATAAATCCATAGAAGAATCAGCTTTAAACTTGGGGGCTAATCCACTAGTTGTATTCTGGCAAATAAAATTTCCAATGTTAAGTAAAGCTATCTTATCAAGTTGGATATTAGCGTTCATAATGTCACTTGATGATTTAGTAATAGCTAGTTTTTTAACAGGTCCTGGAGCTACTACTTTACCAATATTGATATTTTCAAATATAAGAGTAGGAATAACTCCTGTAATAAATGCTTTTGCTACATTATTCATACTTGTAATAGTATTATGTATAATAATTACTCACTTATTATCTTTTAGCAATACAAAGAAAATAAATCCTAATAAAAATAATCTATTGATATAATTATTAATATTGAGTTAAAATTACAATAGAAAAGGTTTTAATGTATTAAAATACAAATGAACAATTTAGTAAAAGTAATAAATCTATCATTAGCAATGTTAGTAACTAATGTTAATAGTATGGATAATCTTAAAAAAATTAGTTCCACTACTATATGTAGAAATATTGGACTATATAATATAGCAACTAGTATTACAGAAGAAACAAATATTAATAAGAAACTAAAGTTATTCGAGACATTCTATACTATTATTTCTAATAGGCGTAACTTGGAATCCATATTAAGTCATAACAAGAATGCGCTATATATTATAAAGTCTATTTTGGATGAATACAAGAAGTTAGAAATTAATGTTCCATTTGGAGCTAAGGAATTAATGTCATATTATAATAAATTTAAAAAAAATTATGGATTAAATTTTGCATTTTCCAAAACACAACAATACAGCATGGTTAAGGAAAAATACGAAAGCGAGATACCTTCTATACCACATATTATTGTATTAAGCAATGCTGCGCATAATATATCTAAAATTGATGATACTATAGCGAATATGAATGAAAAAGAAAACAATAGTGATTACAAACAGATACTTAAAGAATTAGAATTTTTCTTTCAAGAAAATACAATGAATATACAATCATTACTATACTTTACGCCTGAAATGTTTGACGCAGTATATTCATATCAAAAGAAATTAACTAGTATAGAAAAAGTTACAACACAATTTAGCGATGCTCTAGTAGCAGTGCAGGATGATCCCCATAGGAAAAAAATCATTAGTAATAATTTTTTCACAGACATTATATTGGATGTTAATTGTTTTAATAAGTTATTAAAAGTTAAAAATCAGGAAGTTTTGCAGACAATTATTAATATTTTAAATATAGAAGATATAAACCAATATATAAAAAATGGAGAAATGTTAAATGAATGTTATAAACAAGATTTACAAGATGAAATCAATACAATAAGCACAATGCAGAATGGTAGTAGCGAACTCATTACATTTGTTAAAAATTATTATCAACAAAAACTAAATTCATTATATAATATGGAGTATCAAATTACACATTGTGAGAAACTTATTAATTCTTTAAACAATTATAATACTAATATTGAATTAAAAAACATATTAATAGATTATATTAATGGATTTAAAAATACACTTACTATGCATTACGCTAAATTGAAAACATTATTGCATGGAAATAACAGTATAATACCATATGGCAATACTGAACTTGTTCCAAATGGATTTTGGCATAAATAATTAATATTTACTGGAAGTAATATATGCAAATTTACTTCCATTTATGTTTATAAACTATTTTATAGTAAAATATACATATTGAAGTAGTACGACTTTTGTTATGCCAATTTTTTTACCTATATAAAATACAATACAGATATGATAGAGTTTGTTATTCCGAAATATAATATAAAAGTATTTTATACGTTTGTCATTGGATGCACATGTGATAAGTAGTTTACTTATTATCGTTGTTTTTTTATAAGTTAATTACGTATTATATATAGTATTTATTTTTTTATTAATTAAATTTGTATGATATATTATGTAATAATGTACAATTTACATATAATTTTTTTAAGATATATAATTTAAAATGTAATGCTAGTATATTATAGTTTTTATAATATTGTCTAATAAGTTTTGTATAATATTAATTATATTAATATGTAATATATTTGTAGGATGCAAAAATAAAAAAAATATTAATAATATAATATCGAGTAATTTTATTCAAGATATAATAAATGAAATAAATGAAAATTATGCAGACAATATTGATAACAATAAATTAGAAATAGCTGCTATTAATGGAATATTGAGTTCATTAGATGAGTATTCACGATATATTACTCAAGAAGAATTGGACTTTATTAACAAATCTACAAGAGGAGTCTTTTTAGGTATTGGTATTGAAATTAATAAAGTAAAAAATGGTATAGAAATTAAATCTATAATAAAAAATAGTCCAGCTTCTAATATAGGATTGAAAAAAGGAGATATAATTACTACAATTGATAATATAGATATTAATACACTTTCTATGAAAAATATAATAAGTATTCTAAATAATGATAATAAATTACAATATAAACTAAAAATATTAAGAGAAAAAGAAGTAATAGATTTTGTATTAAATAAAGAGAGAATAACATTAAATAGTATTAATACTCATATAATAGATAATATATTAATGCTGAATATTGCATTTTTTAATGAAGATACAGTCAATGAAACTATAAAAAAGTTAAATGATGTTTCTAAACAACAAATAAAAGGAATAATAATAGATTTACGCAATAACCCAGGAGGTCACTTTGATACTGCTATTAATTTCTGTAATTTATTTTTAAATAAAAAAATAATAACTATTATAAAATCTAAAAGTAATATTGTAAAAAAAATAAAAGCAACAAATAAAGATATTACTAATAATATTCCTATAGTAATTCTAATTAATGCTCAAACTGCTTCGTGTGCCGAACTCGTTGCATCTGCCTTTTTAGATAATAAGAGAGCCGTATTAATAGGAGAAAAAACTTATGGAAAAGGAGCTATTCAATCTATTATACCTATTCCTTGCAGAGGAGCTCTACAATTAACTACTGCTTATTTTTATTCTCCAAAAGGTAACGAAATTAATAAAAAAGGAGTGGAACCAAATATAAATATAATTCAATCCAATAATAATGACCAAATGTTGATAAAAGCAATAGAGGTATTAACTAATAAAAATAAATTTTAATCAATATGCAAATAAAGTTTAAAATGTTTATAAAAAGATTTTACTATATAGACAATGATACGAAATATTACTATGGTACTTTATTTAAAGACAGATTTGTAGTAATTTTGAATACAAAATATAATCTATATATAGTTATTTGATGTGTTATCTAGAAAATACTATAGAATATTTTTAGTAAAATACATATGTCGTACATATTAATGACAAAAAATATGGAATAATAATTGATTTATACAACATTTATTACTTCTTATAATTGAATCTTAATATTGTATTTCGAAAAAAAATATAATTACAATAGTGAAAGTTTTACTTATTATACCCCATTTGTTGCATCTTCTATTATTCCTGATAATATATTCACTACTATATGTTCAATTATTTCTGAGATTAGTTTTCAATAGCAGGTTTTATACCATTAAAATAACATATATTAAATATGTAATAAAAAACTAATGTGAATGTATAGTTTTATTAAAATTTGTTATAAATCTTGTTTTACAAAAAACATTTATAATTTACTGATTGATTACTTATACTTTACTATTTATTTTTAATAAAACAATGCAATAATTTTTTTATTATTTGTAATAAATAACTTTAATATATTAAAAAAATATTAATATAATAATTAAATTAATGCTTTCTTAATCTTATATAAATTCAATTTTAATTTAATGAATAGTTAAAAATATTTTATAACTATTTTTGTTATATTTCATTTGACTTTTAATATAAAACATGATAACATTAATGTGTAGTCGTTAGGAAAAAGGAAGAATATTGTATATTAAGAAAAGTAATATATGTAAGATATTAGTAATGTCTTGTATTAGTCTTAGTCAATATGTAAATGAGCGTGGTAATTATAAACCTAATGGACATAGTACATTACTTTGCAATAAATACATATATAGTGCACTGGCAAAAACTAACAAGTTATTTGCAGCGACATGGGATTCAATGCAATGGAGCCAAACAGACATTAAGCCTCTTGTGTTGCATAATAATATAACTAATGACAAAGCATACTATAATAAAGCATTAATAAATAAAAAGTCATGTATAAATAATAATAATAATGCATATTCCTGTGGTAAACAAACAACAGTAAATGACTTGATTAATAAAATTCAAGACAATAGTAATAACGTAATAGCAGAATATAAAATAGACATTAAATATAATAATCAATATAATGTTGTATTAAGTAATAATAGTGCAAATTCTATGCTTATTAGTAAGTTAATAAATGAATATAAAACTATTAATAGTAAAAAAGATAAATTTGCTTATAATATTGACTATAAAATGTATATAAATAAGGAAATACAGAAAGGAAATGTGTATGAATTGTATAATTACAATAATATACAGCTAATTCCTCAAGAAAATATATACTATATTGATAATATTGGAAATAATAAATTAAACAAACAAATAAATAAATATAAAACAAACGATACTGTGATTTCATATAAAAATACTGCATTAAATATAAAAAATGTAAATAAAGGACTATATAATGTAAAACTGTTGGATACTAAAAAAGTAATAAAAAAACCAAAGCCTAAAAGACAATCAATAAATGAACTAATAAAACAAGCTGAATCAAAACAAAATATTCCTTCTGGTTTATTAAGAGCAATAGGATTGGTAGAATCAAGATTACAACCCTACGCTATAAATTATAATGGCAGAGGATACTTTTTCAAAACTAAAGCTGAAGCTCTTAAGTTTGTTAATGATTTAATTAGAAAGGGTGAAACCAATTTTGGTGTAGGATGTTTTCAACTACATTATAAATCTCACTTTAATAAATTTCGTTCTGTGAATGAAATGTTAGATCCTGCAAGGAATGTAAAATATGCAGCTAGTTTATTAAAACACTTATATAAATACTATAATTATCAATGGTCTAATGCAGTGAGAAGATATCACTCAGGAGATTCATATTTAAATGGTATTTATTACAACAAAGTAATGAGAAAATTCGGTAGATTTATTTAATATTTAAAATGTTGCATAAAATAATCACATATGCTAAGGTAGCGAGAATACAGGCTTTGTTTCTTTCTATTTTACCTTGCATATTATCTTATTTTTATTGTAAACAATATTTTATTAATAATAAATTTAATTTAAAATCATTTATATTGACATGTATTGCATTTGTATTATTTAATCTATCAGTTAATACTATATCAGAATACAGAGATTGCAAAAAAGGAATAGACAATCCCAAATCCCCAGGGACAAAATATAGATTAGTTACAGGCATAGTTCCTAAACATAATATTCTTATAATTGGAATAGTATCTTTTATAATTGCTAGTATATGTGGTTTATCGGCACTATATTACTCATCATGGCCATTACTAATCCCTGGTATTATAGGTGCTTGCATAGCTTTATTTTATAGTGAATTTCCATTAGGTTTAAAATATAAAGCATTAGGGGAGGTATGCGTATTTTTATGTTATGGAATATTATTAGGATTTTCAACAGTATTTGCATTGACTAATCAATGTAGTTTAATAGATGTATTAATATTTATACCAGGAGGATTATTAATTACTTGCGTTTTACTAGCCAATAATATAAGAGATTATTATTTTGATTTAGAAAAAAACATAACATTAGTAACTAAGATTGGTTTAAAAAAATCTTATATTTTATTATACTTTCTTGCAAATTTGTCCTTTATTATTAATTTTATTTTAATATATTTTCATTATTTAAATAGCAGTATATTATATACATTACTGGCTTATCCAATACTTCTACTATCAATAAGATTCAAAAATCATCCTAAGTTCATAAACTTTTTCGGACTGTTATTTTTTACTGTTGAACTAATAGAAACATTAGTAATAATGTCTAATTAATATTTTAGATTTTCATTATTAAATGCAATAAAAATTATTACCAAGACTTTTACTAATTTATTACATGTTACAATGCTGGAGTGTTAAAAGTGCCATTTTTAATATATATAAGGCTTCTTTATTAAGAATTTTGAAATATTTGTACATTAATAATCTTAGATTATATAATATTTACTAATGTTCTTAGTAAACTTAATATCTTATATTAATATTACTTTGAAAACATTCTGAAGCATTATTAATAATGAATAATATATCAAAATTAATAGATTGTTTGTTATTATTAATATTTATATTTTCTATATGACAATCTTTTATTCTAGGTTCATTTAATAAAACACATTGTTTTATATGTTCAGATAATTGATTAAGATTTGCAAAAGACTGTAAATCAACTATTCCATAATCAAATGGACTCTTTTCAGTACTTTTAAATGTATTTAAATTAATATGAGATTTCAATCTCGTTGATAATATATTGTGAATCTCAGTAATTATAGATGTCCCTAATTCATTTATATTGCTTATGTACGTACTATTATTAAATTTATCAAAAAAAGATCTATCTACTTTCATTGTCTTGGAATGTTGTATATATTATCAATATTAATTTAACATAATTTATTTTCATACAAATGTAAAATTGTTGAAATACTAGATAACCAACACATGAAAGAGGATATAATAAAACTTATTAACGTAACTGATACTCCAAATATTTTAAAATTAACTATGTCACAAGAAGGTCTTGCATTGTTTATTAATTGTGTAGTATCATGTAGGTCCTGTAATGTAGGTAATATTGTCCTACAACTATTTGGAGCAAACCACCAATGATTTTCAACCCCTAAATGGTAAAAACTAAAAAAAAATAATAAAAATAGCGAAAATAGTTGTAAGAGTACAACAGTTTTACTATTCAAGTATTTTATTGCAAATAAACAAATTATACAAATTATTAAGAATCCATAACGTGTGAATTCACACAGTAAACATGGAATTTCCTTAAATAATACTTGAATTGTTAATGAAGAAATAAAACAAAGTAAAGATAATATTAAAATAAATTTTAAATTATTTTTATAATTTATTAAACTAATAATAGCCATATACAAGCACATACCAGACCATATTAAACTCAGAGAGTATATTACCACAAAAAAATTAAATACCCATTGAGATATTATAACAATTCATGATAATTTAAATATGAGCACATGCAAAAACTAACTTTGCCTATTTCTGCTAAGGGGTTTAGAGAATGCGAAATAGGCAAATGAATAAAATGTCTTCTACTACCAGAACTTTTGATTTAGAAGATTAAGGGGTTTAGAAATGAAATCTAAATCAGGTTCTAGTACTAAAAATGATCTTGTTTTACCAAAATCACTTTTATTTTAACTCATTCTTAATAGATAATGCAAGTGCTTTTTTACAAAAAAATAAAAAAATTTTTAAAATTTATTTTGCTAATAAAAATTCAATTAAAATCATATTAAAATGCTTGTATTTTTTTTAAAGCATTTTATAAAAATATATTAATACATTCAGTATGAATCTTGTAGTAAAATGATAAATACATAGCACTGAGGTAAAATAAAAATGAATAAAATATCATTCAGACTGATAATTCTTAGTTCACAACTTATTGTATTTAACAATAGTTACAGTAGTACTTACAATACTAACCAAATTCTTCAAAGTAATAATATCAATAATGAAAGTAATAACACTGATTATACTACAGTTTCACATGATGATTCTGTAATAAATCCTTGGATATTAGTATCTGCGAATCATAATATAGTAAAGAAAAATACTGAACAAGTAAATATTATTAATGATAATTCAGATTCCTTTAATTACTGCACTAATAAATGCTCAAATAATATACTTAATAAAATTAAATCTTATCCATTTTGTAATGATACAAATATTAATAATGATTTAAATACTAATAAAAATTTAATATTAAATAATAAAAATAATAAAGAAAAGCTCGAACAAAGCGTAATAAAAACGAATCCTAAATCATCAAAAAAGCATTCTAATAATGATTACAACCAGATATGCAAAAAAACAACACTTAAGAGTAATTCACAAAAAAGTGTTGATGACAATGCAATAACAAAGGATATAAATAGCAAGTTATTACAAGTCAACAATTATACTAATACTTGTAACAATAATATTAAACAAACAAAAATAAACAATAATAATCCTAATGATAGTAGCAATATAGAAATGATGGATATACTTAATAATCCTTCCAAATATAATGCTATTGATATATTTATTAATGATGCTTCCAAGTATAATGTTGTTAATAGATTTAATAAAACGTTACATTTAAGTGATGGTAAAGAAATAGAATATAAGCCACTTACTTATAATATTACAAAAATGATACATGATTTGGGATTAGTTTTTGAAGTAGATGACTTAGCAGCTAATGCAACTTATAATTTAGTAACTAATAATTCAGCAGCTAATGCAAATTATAATTTAGTAACTGATGATTCAGCAGCTGAGGAAAAGACTAATGATACAATAACTAAAATTATTGACTCAAATAGTAATAGTATTGTTTTAAATTAATTTGTTATATAAGAATAAGACATATAAGAATATTGTTTAATACATTCAGCAATGATATATGTGAAAATACAATGAAATATTTGGTAGAATTAAATAAATTATTATAATAAATTAATTAAAAAATGTCTAAAATCCATATATTAAGTGATGAATTAATAAATCAAATAGCTGCTGGTGAAATTATTGAAAGACCAGCATCTATAATTAAAGAATTAATTGAAAATGCAATAGATGCTAACAGTAAAAAAATAGATATTTTTATACAAGATGCAGGTAGAACAAAAATAGTAATTGAAGATGATGGTAACGGAATGAATCCTGAAGATTTGGCATTATCTATTAAAAGACATGCCACTTCTAAGCTTAATGATAATAACTTAATGGGCATTATTACTTATGGTTTTAGAGGAGAAGCTTTGCCTTCAATTGCTGCAGTGAGTAATATTAAAATAGAATCAAATGGTTATGAAATATCTGTAAATTTTTCTAAAGAAAATAATATTATAAAATCTAATTTTACAAAAGGAACTAAAATAACTGTTAGTAACTTATTTGATAGACTACCTGCAAGATTAAAATTTTTAAAATCAGATAATGTTGAACTAACTCACTGCCTATCAGTAATAGAAAATTTTGCACTAACTCATCCAATGGTTGCATTTTCAGCTAGAGATAGTAAGAAAATTTTATGTAATTTTAATAATAATTCCTTGGAAGATAGAGTTAGCGAAATTATAGGCAAAGATTTATTTAGCAGGTCTGTATATATGTCAGAAGGAAACGATATTATTAAGATTGAAGGGTATTTATTTCATCCTATGGATTCTAAATATTCCCAAAGTTCTCAAAGAATTTTTATAAATAATAGAGCAGTAAAAGATAAAATAGTATCATCTGCAATTAAAAATTCTTACAAAGATATAATTCCAGCTGGTAGGTTTGCTTTATGTATTCTTTTTATAAATATTAATCCTTTTTATTTAGACGTAAATGTTTCTCCAACTAAATCTGAAATTAGATTTAGAGATACTAATTATATTCAAAAATTTATTAATGATTCAATAAAAAAGAACTTAAATAAATTTGATAGAATTGCAATTACAATAGATAATAATAAATTAGGATTTAAAGAAGATGGTACTTATATTGATCACGAAAATTTTGATTATACAGCAATAAAAAAAGTTAATAATAGAATGAAATTACGTGACATTACTAAAGTCAATACAAATGCAATGCCACATAGTGACATTACTAACATTGGTACAGATTCAATGCCACATAGTGACATTACTAAAGTCAATACAAATGCAATGCCACATAGTGA
>CAMJRB010000019.1 GCA_946408175.1 uncultured Holosporaceae bacterium | reverse complement strand
AAATAATAATCAGAATAGTGAACAATTTAATAAAAATAGTGAACACTTAAATAATAATCAAAATAGTAAAACCTCTGTAATGGAGATAGATGGCATAAAAATATATTATGATCCAAGTATAGAACTATTATTAAATGGCGTTAATATAGATTTATTCGATAATGGATTTGGTGCGGGATTTATAGTAACTAATAAAAATCACATGCCATGTGCTAATTGTACTTGCGGTTGTGGAATGAAATAAAAAATAATGTTTATTGTGTAAAAAGGTTCATTAAATATAAATTAATGTAGTACTAAATAGAGTTATATTGTATACAATAGAGTTGTTACAATGTAAATTGTCATGTATTATTTTTTAATATTAAAATGTTGGATATTGTATATAACAAATTTTGTTTTACTAATTTATAATTAACAATGCTAGTGAATATATGAATTTAAGTAAAACAAAATATTAAGTGAGATATTTGAGAATTAATGTATAGTTCTTCTGAATTATTATTTATTTTACTACGAAATAATACCCGTAATTTTATAATACGGTCTAATTATTTATCTATACATTGATGAGATAATTTAGAAGCTTCAGCAAAGCCTACACACAATGGTACTGGTATTGTTCCAGCTCTGATACCGAATTCTATATCTGGATTCGATCTCGGCACTCTTATGTATTTCTGATTGATATATAAAAATTCAATGTTATAATGAGCAATAATTATAACTAAAAGTAAATTACATTAATTAATTATTAATTAATAAACATGTAATAACAAATGAAAATTATTATGCTTTTTCATTTTTAGTATTTTTATTATATAAAATAAATAATATTTATAAGAAAAGCTAAATGATACAAAAATAACATTAGTCTAGTAATACACTATAATTAGTGTTTTTGACTTTGGTTTTAGTTAATTTATAAAATAAACTTCAATATAATTTTGTCTCTTACAAATATAATAATAGAATTAAAATTGAATGTTTTTCCAAAATATCTTAGAATCGAAATAAGGAGTATTTTAATTTAAAAGGATAATAATGAATAAACATTTCATTAATTTTTTAACAACTTCAGTAATAATACTAAGTTGTGGAACAACTGTAAATAGTAGTAGTTGTTATTGCATGGAAGATTTCCTAAAAACGAAGAATATTGGCAATACTACACAGAATTCTAACACCATAAATAACTCAAATGAAATAACAATAAAAAACACTGATAGTGAAAATAACAGCAATAAAAGCTCTGAGATTTATCAGTACAATAGGAATTTATTGGCAAATTCTAATAATGATAAATTAGATAATGTATTAAATATCGCGTGTGAAATAGGTACATTATACCAGGTTGCAACAAAGTGCAGCAATACAATGATATCATTTATACACGATCTTCATAATATGCTAAAGGAGAAAAATATATTTATTCAAAAAAAAGAATATGAAAAATATTTAGGAAGTAATATTATCAAAAATAATAAAGACCAAATTAATATTAATGATTTCTTAATTAATATTAGTGAGTTCTTGAATGTTCTAGTAAAGAATACACTTAAGACCAGCCAACTAATTACTGAAGATCCTGAGTCCAGAGGACTAGATTATTGTATTAATGATATTAGCATTAGTAAATTAAAAGAATTTAGTGATAGTTTTTCAAATATTATAAATTGTTTATACTCTTTGTTTTTCAAAATACCACTATTTGTTGATTTCAATACGGTATGGCAATGGGATAGAATAAGGCATGATTGTTATATCCTGAAACAAAAAGTTGATATTTTATATGAGATAAATGAAAATCATTTCGATAAATATACCACAAATCAAAAATATACCACAAGCCAATTAGATAATTTATCCCAAGCCTTTCAACCATTAGATGTTGCACTCAATTTGTTCAAAAAAACATATAGCACAAAAAGTAAGTCAGCTGTAGTGAAAAGTGATGTACAATTTAATGCATTTAAAACAGTTTGTTCTAGTTTTGTTGAGGAAATTAGTAAGTTAGTTAATTATATTAATAATAATCCAAATTGTAATGTATTAATTAAAAAAGAAGAATATGAAAAATATTTAGGAAGTAATATTATCAAAAATAATAAAGACCAAATTAATACTAGTGATTTCTTAAATTTATTAGTAAATTATATAATGAGAAAAATTCAATTAATTACTAAGGATCTCAATTCAATAATCACCACAAGCATTATAGGCTTGAATTCATCCAAACGAATTTTGTACCATTTTAATCTTACACAATTTAAAGCATTTAATGATGATTTTTTCAAAATTATACAATGTTTAAAGTATTGTATATGTCCGAAAATAACATATGTTGATATTAATACTGGATCTAAAATGGTATCTTTATTGTCTTCAGTAATTAGTAATTTTTATAAACTAAAAGCTAAGGTTAATATTAACGAGTTTTTGGGTAACTTTAAATTCAACATAAAATATAATAATTTGATAGGTAGCAAGTTAAACGATGATGACAGAAAGATCTTTAATGAGTTACAAACAAAACTTTCTAAAATATTTGAATATGGTATGCATTATATCACGTATTTGGATAAACAATGTGATACAATTGAGTTCGAATTATCATCATCAGTTCTATATAAGGATTATCAAGAACTTATATTCAAATTAGATGATATTCAAGCTAAGTTAATTGAAAATGATAGCTTTGGATATTTACAGTTTCCATATCCAGAACCTGTAGTTACTTTCTTCCAATTGTTAAGAAACTATGCATTAATTATTGCTAGGAACATGCAGTATGCATATGATAACTTAAAATCCCTAGAATCCAAATATAAAAAGAAAAAGATAACATCCCATGATGATTTTGAGAATTTGAAAAAAGAAATACAAAAGAATTATTCAGCCTTGTTACATTCAATTCGAGTTATTATTTCTTTAATTGACGATTTATGTATAGAACTTAATGACAGGTATACTAATGCTTCTTACATAACTCACATAATAAGGAAGTTACATGAGAATATGATTAGAGATCTTGATAAATATATTAATGATTGCCCTACGCTAAAAGAAGTACAACGTAAGTAAATAGATTTTAAAATATTAAATGAACTGTTTAAGATTATTAATAATTCGAATAATAAGAGCTTTAATAATAAAGTTAGGAGACTGAATACTGTCTCCCATTTTGTAATTGTTGCATTTTATATATATTAAATATTTTCTAATATTTATTAGTATCATTAACTATTAATTTTAATATATTTTACTACTAGTGAATGATTTATTAATGTGTATTAAAGTGTAACTAATTTTATTATTTAATTAGTGTGTCCGCAAATAAAATATATTAATAATTATTATTACAATAATGCATAATTATTTTTTCATCAAACCTATACATATAGCTACAGCCAAAGCATCAGTCGCATCAAACTTCTTTATATTATCTGTAATGTTAAGTATTTGTTGTACTTTGGCTTTTATTACTTTCTTATTACTACGTCCATTGTTAGTAACAGCCTTCTTTATTTCATTCGGAAAAAACTCTATAACATTATATTTTGCTTTAGCAATAGCTAAAAATGCTGCTGTTCTTGCCATAATTAATTTTTCACTAGTTAAAGGATTTATATTAACAAATACTTTCTCCATTGAAATTTTGTCTGGTTTTTTTAATTGTATTAAATTAAATATTGAATCAAAAATAAAACTGAGCCGTATTTCTAAACTGTCGGAAATTTTAGTTTTCAATACTCCATACTCTATTAATTTATAATTACTGTTATGGTATTCTACCATACCCCAACCAGTGTTATTTAGTCCCGGATCAATTCCCAAAAATATTTGCATTATTTTAATATAAAAACATTATTAATGCAGTATACAACATTTTACTATTGCTTAATAGCACGTTTATTATAGGATTCTGATTTAGTGTTTTGATAACTTTAAACTTATAGCTAGAACTAAACTACTGAATCTTAAAAGATTATATTAGTTATATATTGATTATTGTTATATATTACTAAATATTAGTAAGGCTATATCGCTAATAAATTATTATTCATTATATTATAGAGAATAGCATCTTCTGAGTATTAAGAATAATTTTTATTTACATATTAACTTATTTTTTTCAATTTAGCATAGATAGTGGGATTTATAAAACATCAGTTGCACTACCATTTTATAAGAGCAAATTCTTTATCTGTACATATACAATAGTTTTACTTAGTATAGGAATTATTTTATTATAAATATTGGAATTTGTAAGCTAATTAATCATTAATGTTATTAAGCATCTTTGAATTATTAGTAATTTGTATGTATAATTAATATCTATAGAAAGTTAGTTTATAAAAGTAAGTAATATTATAAATCTATTAAGCATTAGTAAATAAAATGACGTGACTATATAATTTATAATGTTATAACAATAAATACAGATAAAAATCTAGTTTATTAAATTAATAATTTTACAACTATTATACTTTATTTAATTGGAAATTTGGTATACAAACAGTAAGAATTTATAAAAAAGTATTTAGATTGAAATTTTATACAGAATAATGCCATACAAATATTTGCAATAAAGAAAGTAGTAATCTCATACATATCAAATCTATTACTTCAATCATGACAGTATTATGAATAGTACATACCCATATAGCATGTTCACAACTTTTCCTAAAGACTAATTACAATCCTATCAACTATACAAACCAATAAATACTAACAAACACACAGTGGTGCGGTCGATAAGACTTGAACTTACACGGATTTCTCCACAGCCACCTCAAAGCTGCGTGTCTACCAGTTTCACCACGACCGCAGTATTTCTTTACTTGTAAAGACTAAGCAGCCAATGCTTGTTTAGATTTCTCGATGAAAGTTGCAAACACTGAAGGTTTTTCCATAGCTAGTTTAGATAATATTTTTCTATCGACAATAATATTAGCCTTATTTAAACCATTAATAAAAGTAGAGTACTTCATACCAGCAGATCTCACAGCTGCATTGATTCTTTGAATCCATAAAGCTCTAAAATCACGTTTCTTATTGCGTCTATCTCTATAGGCATACAACCAAGATTTTTCAACGCGCTCTACTGCTACTCTGAAACACTTAGAAGTTCTCCCTCTAAATCCTTTAGCATACTTTAATACCTTCTTATGTCTTGCATGAGCTGTAACGCCCCTTTTGACTCTTGCCATTATTTATCTCCTAAACACTCAAATGAAAATAATTATTTAATACAGTCTTGGCGTCACTAGGATGCATCAAACAAGTACCACGGGATTGTCTTAACATTCTATTGCTACGCTTACGCATGTTATGTCTCTTGTTACACTGAGCCATTTTTACATGACCATTTGCTGTAATTGAAAATCTTTTTTTAGCACTACTTTTAGTCTTTAATTTCATATTTCCTCTAAACAAAAAAGATCAACTAATCAAAAACCCTTATCAAAAAAATAACACTTTCAAATCAGTTGGACATGGTACCTGTGGTCAGACTCGAACTGACACGTCACGAATGACACAAGATTTTAAGTCTGGCGCGTCTACCTATTCCGCCACACAGGCCCCTATATCAATCACATTTTATCATGTCCCAAGCATCCAGTCAATAGGTCATTTGCAAATTGTAATTAATTTATTTTATATAACTCAAGGTTATTATATTAACTAATTTTTAATGAATATATTAATATAATTATATTAGGATATTTTTTTAAATGAAAATTATGAAATTCTTAACAAGAATATTATGTTATTCCTTATTAGTGTTCAGTGTAAACATTAATGCATACAGCTCCACTATTAGTCCTATACAACAGAATAGTATTAATAATAATAGTATTAATAATATACAAGTAAATAATCCTGTCAATATTACCGAAAATTTATATAAAGAAAAAATAACAGAATTTTTAAATAAAAGTCCTGAAGAACGTAAACAATTTATTAAAGATTATAGGAACAATATAATACGAAAATCAAGAAAATATAATGATATTATATTTCATTACTATAATAAAATCCTGCAATTAGATTATGATACTGATACACAAGTATTACGTGCATTATTTAATAATAATAGAACTAAAACATTTTTGGACTTGGATGAAGCAAATATTAATATATTGAATACGCCTGTAAATAATACATCAAATAAAGATACTACAGAGTTAGTATTGTTTAAGGATAAAATGGAATTCGCAGATCTTTTATTTCAATTGAGAACGAAACTAAACAATTTATACAAAAGTATAAATCACACTAATATTCAAAATATTTATGAACAATACAGAGATACTATCAATACATTACATGAGATTATACAGAAAAATGAAATATATAATAATTATTCGATCACAAAACGTAGCAACATAAATATATTATTTTATAATAATCATTATACTTTTGACGCAGCATCTGGTAGAGAGAATGACCAAGATAACTATTATAAGATTGAAGGAAAACTATCATTTATTCAAAATGTTCGCTGTGCATTGCAAAATTGTATGAGCAAAGATCCTTATAATAAATATAATGCAAATACCACACATGTAACATACGTGTCTGAATTACAAGACGATATATATAGTTACTATGCTCAATTACTATATGACATAATGAAATGTCATTATCTAGTAATTAAAAGTATTAATGAAATATTATATTTGTATTTTAAAGATGCACCTATACGTAGTAATTCTAATGTTAAGATTAGTCCTGAAGAATTACATAACAAGTATAGAACATTTTTTAAATCAATGAATTTACGCACAACACACAATAGCTCGACTGTCAAAGAAAGATTTGTAACGACACGAAATTTTGTAGGTTATCAATATGATAGCATACAGAATTTTTTTTGTCACGAGTCATACAAGTTAAATCAGTCGGCAGCCGTTATATCAAATTCATATCTTAATGATATTGTTTCAGTCTGTTATTTGTATGATAAGAATTCATATATTAAGAAGCACATTCAATTATTGAAAGATTGCTCTAAACCAGGTAATTACTCATTGATACAAACTAGTAATGAGTATGGGCCTAAACTTATGAATATATTACAAAATATGAGTAAAGAACTGAGTAAAGTATCGTAGTTAATTAAATTGGTATATTATTTAGTAACATAGCACATTGCCAAGTAATATTTGTTATATGATTATTAGTATATTTGTAATGTGTAAATATTAGTAAAGAATTTATTGTATATTGTGCTTGAGTAAATTATTATATTTAATTATAAATTATTATATATATAATTACTAATTTTAATATACGATAATATATTAATTATTATTAACCAATTCTTAATGTACATGTGCTATGTATTCTTATGTGAAAATGATAATTATAAACAATAATGATATCTAAAGTCAAAACTATTTCTTCTATAGGTATGAAGATTATAGAAGTAGTTGTCGAGGCTCAGATTTCTCCAGGCTTAGCAGCTTTTTGTATTGTTGGCTTACCTGATAAGGCAGTTGCTGAAGCCAAGGAAAGAATTCGATCAGCTTTTTTTAGTATAGGATTGGGATTTCCAGCTCGTAGAATAATAGTAAACTTAGCTCCTGCTGATATACCTAAAATTGGCTCGCATTATGATTTACCAATAGCTATGGCTTTATTGGGAGCTATGGAAGTAATAGATTTGTCATATGATAATAATAATTACATAGTAATTGGAGAACTGGGACTAGATGGATCTGTTAATCATGTAAATGGTGCTATTTGTGCTTCAATGTACGCTAATGAAAATAATATGTCAATAATATGTCCCTTATCTTGTTCTAATGAAGCCAGGTGGAGTGGTAATAATAGTATTATAGCACCTTCAAATATATTACAGTTAATTAATCATATAAAAGGTAAATCTCAAATACCTATTGTTAATATTGATAATTTTAATAAAAATAATATTCAATATAATGAAGATATATCAGATGTTAAGGGACATTTCGAAGCTAAAAGAGCATTAGAAATAGCGGCTTGTGGCAAGCATAATGTATTAATGATAGGCCCTCCTGGTTCTGGTAAATCAATGCTGGCTTCTAGATTAAGAACTATATTACCCGAATTAACTCCTAAAGAAGCTCTTGAAACTACTTGTATATATAGTCTTGCTGGTATGTTGCCTGAAGAAGGACTGATATATAATCCTCCGTACAGAGCTCCTCATCATTCTACATCGTTAGTAGCTATGGTAGGAGGAGGATCATCTGCTAAACCTGGAGAAATTTCATTAGCTCATAATGGAATATTATTTTTAGATGAACTGCCTGAATTCCAAAGACAAACAATAGAAGCTTTAAGACAGCCCTTAGAAGATAAGACTATTACAATATCTAGAGCTAAAGAACATATAACTTATTTGGCAAATATTCAATTAATAGCTGCTATGAATCCTTGTAAATGTGGATATTTCGGTAATAGAAATAAAGAATGTAATAAAGCTCCTATTTGTGCTATGGATTATAGAAATAGAATATCAGGACCAATATTAGATAGATTTGATATAATTATTTATGTAAAAAATATTAATAGTAGTGAATTATTAAAATTAGATACAATAAAAGACAATAATATAAATTCTTCTGAAGTAAGGAAAAGAGTAGCCGATACTAGGGAATTTCAAATAAAAAGAGCTAATGAGTATAATATTACCAATAATCAATTGAACGGCCAAATAAATACTAATTATTTGGAAAGTATTAGTCAATTAGATAATGATTCAAAAATTATATTACAGAAAGCAATAGATAAAATGGATATATCTACTAGAGGATTTCACAGAATACTAAGGGTAGCAAGGACAATAGCAGATATGAAACAATCCAAAAATATTACTAAAGCCGATATAACAGAAGCGTTAAACTATAAATTAGGAAATATAATGTAAATTTATTAGTGTCGCTATGTATTATATACTAAGGAGATTTAATAATATATTATAGAAAATATATCGACTATGTACAAGTAATATTGAATTGTTATAGGTAATTTTTAAGTAAATAGTATTACTGGAACAATAGAGAATGGTATTAATAACTAAAATTAATGTTAAAGAATTGTAATATTAACTATACTGAAGCTTTATATAAATAAGCTAGTAATCCAGTTCCTCATAAAAATAAAACTATTATTAACAAATTATTTATTCTTAATCCAGAACCATATGCAATTTGTCTAAGACATAAACTTGAAAAAGCCAAACAACAATAGCATTAAAGAATTATGAATGTGAATTAGGGGTAAACCAATTCGGGGACAAGGATTAATACCTGAAGCTGTTAATACAGTACTAAAATATGCATTTAATAATTTAGAAACAAATAGCATTTATACTATTTTATAAATAAATTTCAAAGAGTTCTGGAAAATATTACTGCACTATAGACAAATATTAACTAAAAACCTTAAATGAAATAAGAAAATGTCATGTATATTATATTAATAAAGAATATTGTACAAATGGAAAATCGTGTTAATGAAAAATATATAATTCTGTGCATAAATTACTATATTATTGGAACACAGCAATAATATAAGAATATTTGTGTAATAATTTATAAAATGTACGATATAATTAACTATTAGTTTTATTTAACAAATTGTCACTATATTTGATTCATGTTTTTAAATAAGCTATAGTTTTATTATAGATTAATTGTAAATTAATTAATATGATGAAAATATTATATATAGCAAATTTATTTAAAATTATTCAAAATTGTATAGTACTCCAAAGCTTTTGCTTGTTGTTAAGTAATATTAATGCTACAGAACAAAAATCTAATGATTATTGGGATTACAATGTTGATTCAGAAATAAAAAAAAATAATAAAAAATTTGTTAGTTTAACTTATAAGATATTAAGTAATAATATGTTAATCAATCCCCTACATTTTGCAATAGTAGGATCAAATGATACTTATATTTATAATAATAATTGCGTACTGAGCTATTCCAAGAATAATAAAATAGATGCTCGTACAAAACCAATATATGATAATGAAATCAGAAATAAATTTAATAAATTATTTACTATTATTGAAAAATCTTTAAAGAAAGAAGTACATAAAGTATTTGGTAATGATTATAATATATCAACAGAAAAATCTAATGATATAATCTGGGGGAATTCAAAGTATTTTAAAAATAAAAAGTTCCTCAGTGGTATTCAGTTAAATAATTTTTTGTTCTCCAAGACTATTGTATTTTTTAATAAAAACAATACTTTTTTATATTTAAAAACAAATAATAAATGTGCATTAGCAATATTTACTAGTAATAAAAGTGAATTAAATTACAATACTGTACCCAATAATAATAAAAATGCTAATGAACACGATCCACTATTGCTACAAGACAATTACAACAACTATATATTAAACAAATTCAAAGTATTAAACTATAATTTACTTAAAAATGCAACAAGTAAAGTCTTTGCAAACGATGTGGAAATAACATTATAATAAACATGCACTAATAATAAAACAACTTTATAAAAAGTATTGTAATTTTGTATATTACAATACTATAAAATCTAATTTACTTTAATTTTTTTGTTTCTTCTTCAAAGTTGTTAGCTATTGCATTAATAGTTAATATAACATTTGGCAATGCTTCAAAATGATTTTTCATCTTATCACACGCAGAATTGCATTTTTCTATCATTTCTGTTGCATTACTTGTAATGTAATTGTCAGTATATTGTTTATATTTATCGATTTTGGATTGTAAGAATTCGTTACGCCTTTCTACTTTACTACTCTGTGCTTTTTTCCGTTTTAATTTTATGTAATTTATAATCACTTCATTTTTATATTTGTCCCAAATTTCTTTGAATTGTTCCTTGAATTGTTTGAAATTAGTAACTTTTCCTTTTAATAATGGAAGTAAGTTGTTATAAGCCACACTAGGACCAAATGTTTGTGCGTCACGAATATATTTGTAAAACAAAGCTTTATAAAATTGATCTGTAGGATTCTCTAATGATGTATCATCGTTAGTTTGATAAAATATCTCATGTATATATAATGAATCAAACATTATAGCATCTTCATCTTTAGTGGCTACTTTATTTTTCTCTTCTGAATTAATTGTTAACATTTGCTCAATAAGTAATGAATATATACGTCTATTTTTACTGTTTGTCATAATTCTTGCGAATTCTTGTGCATCCTCTTTAGTTACTTGCATATTCTCCTTCCTCTGAATATGCAGTAAACCACGTAATAATTCCTTAGATATCACTGCCGTCTTCAAATCAATGAACGTTTTTGAACGATTCCCAAAGTCTTCTATTATTTTGAAACTTGAAAGCAGTTGGTGTATTTTTTTCAATAGTGTATTATAATCAAATTTACTGAATTGTTCTCTTATCTTATTAATATAAACTACTATCTCTTGGCATAGATTTTGTGTGTCATGTTGGAATTGTTCTACCGCATCGTTATAATCAGTATTAGCAGTGAATGCATTGATTTCACTATATGGTTGTTTAGGGAATCTAGGAAAATAATCCTTACTCTTTAAAATCCCTTCACCAAACGGATTTTGCTCATAACTATAGGAAGTAGACAGTGATAATACAGAAGCAGCTAATAACAATATATTAAAAGTAAATTTCATAATTATACTCCTTTCTATAACAATAAAAGAATATTTACTTCTTAAGTTTATACTAACAGATTGTTAACTAATTTACAAGAAATTTTTTATTTAATTAGATTTCTTTAATAATTAATTTAACAATATCTTTATCTAATGAAAATATATTGTAATTTTTAATAAAAAATGTATTTAGTTCATTAATATTACCAACAGCAATAATATTTATTACTAATTCCTTTACTATATTAAATAATTTTACATTAGTGGCAATTATTAATAAAAACCACATTTTTTCTATATTCTCATTAGAGACAGTTTCGGAAATTTTTTGAGATACCTCGAAAATATCGTTTTTGTTATATAGTTTCAATAATATATACGCCAATTCTCTATTTGGATTAGCTATAAATATACTTTGTGTTAAATTTATTATTCTAATATCATCATATTTTATTGGTTTATATTCTTCTAAAAACTTTAATAAATACAATCCAGTGTTTTTATTCAATGGAAACTTTTTATATAAATTTTCTACTATTTTTAATTTATTATTATTATCATTTGTACTTTTAAAATCAATCATAGCCAGTTCAATTTCATAATTATTTATGAAATCTTTAGTTAATTTATACTTAGATTTTCTTGGATTAAAATTAAACTTTATTTTATTTTCTTTGGCATATTTAGCAACTGCTAATATTTTATCTTGTATTATATTAACTTCATTGCTATACTTCTTTAGGATACTATTAACTAGTTTTAAAGCCTCGGAATTATTGTTTAACTCCAATAATTCTTGTAATTCATTATTCAATAAATATATATCTACTTCTTTAACGCCAGTTTTATTTAATAAATAGTTAGTTTTTAGGTTGTTTTTAATAATTAATGCTGTTATTATAGTTTTATATTTATCTGCTATTGATAAGTTTTTAAAAGTATTTAAAAATTCATTATTATCTAATAATATTAATTGCGCTATATTATTTATTGAATTCTTCTCACCACTTGATTTATTTTTTAAGAACAATTTTATAAAAAATGTACAAACAGAGTTTATTATAAGTTTAATAAGCCACTTTAAACAAACTAATATACCAATAGTAAATACTCCAATATGAACTTTATATCCTAAAAATGAAAATTCTATAGGATCTACACTATTTACATATACTTGCATAATAACCATAATTACTATGGATATTATTATTATTAAAAATTTCTTATTAAACCCCATTATTCTATACTAAGGAATTACAGCAGTAAATTCTGCTTCATCCGCCAAGTGCTCGCTTATGGCATATTGTCGTTCTTTGTTTACAAGACCATCGTTCATATTAGATTTCATTGCTACAGATGATAATGATTCTATTACATAAGCCTTAGCAGCAAATTTCCATATTTTAGAGCGTTTTTGGACTACGTCAACTGCTATTCCTAAAGTATTTCCAGGCACTACTTGTTTTCTAAATTTTGCATTATTGATAGAAGCAAATAATACACTGTCTGTTTTATCAGTTCTGTCAATGGAATATAAAGCTAAAACCCCAGCTGCTTGAGCCATCGCTTCTATTATTAATACTCCTGGCATTATTGGATAATTTGGAAAATGTCCTTGGAAATACCACGCATCGTAGGAAACATTCTTATAAGCTGTACAAGACTCTCCAGGAATAATATTTTCTACTCTATCAATTAGTAAAAAAGGATGTCTATGAGGCAGTAATTGCTTTATTTCCTCTATGCCTAAAACTATGTTGGAAGTTATATTCTCCATAAACTACTCCTTTTTACTAGATTCTGATGAATCCTTATCAGGTTTTTGGTCTTTAGTACTTTGCTGATGTTTATCATTATTTTGTTTACTACTTTCTGACTGTTTCGTTTCATTCTTACCTGATTCTTTATTATTTGTATTACTCTTTTTATTGGTTTGTGATTTTTTACTATTATCTTCTATATTAATATTTTCCTTGTCTTTATTTTTATTTAAATCACTAATAGCTTTATTACTTAATGGTCTTGATGCATGAGGAGTACCTGTAATAATACTACTTGCTGATTTAACTTTATTGGCAGATATGTGTGCCATTAATATGCAATTTAATAAAAATATAGTAGCTAATGCCCAAGTAGTTTTAGTTAACATATTAGAAGTGCCTCTAGCATTAAACATACTAGTCCCACTACCACTTGAAAATAAAGAACTACCTCCCTCTGATTTCTGTATTAATATAATCAAAAGTAATAAAACTGTCACTACTACATGTAAAGCTAATAAAAAACTAAACATAATTCTACCTATTTTTTAGTTAATACAGTCATTATAGTAGAGCCTTCCAATTTAGGAGGATTGTCAGGTTTAGCAAACTCTGAACAAGTTTCTATTACTTTATTTACTACTTCCATACCTAACTCTTTTCTACTCAATTCTCTACCTCTAAATTTCATTACTACTTTAACCTTATTACCATTTAGTATAAACTTTTGTATTGCTTTACATTTTATAGCTAAATCATTTTCCCCTATAAATGGTCTCAATTGAATTTCCTTTAATGTTATTGTTTGCTGTTTCTTTTTAGCTTCTATTTTTTTCTTTTGTAAACTATATTTATATTTACCGTAATTCAATATTTTGCAAACTGGAGGATTAGCATCCTCTGATACTAATACTAAATCTAATTCTTCACTTTTAGCTATTTCTAAAGCCTTACTAGTAGGCACTATACCTATTGGTTTCCCATCACTACCTATCAGTCGTACTTCTTCTACTTTTATTTCTTCATTTATTTTAGTTGGGTCTTTAGAATTTACATTGTTCTTTTTATCTACTATTACTTTTGCCAAGCGATTACCTTTTTGAATAATAAAAACTATATACCTTATATTGAAATACTATAGCTTTTTAGATTTTTGTACAAGTATTTTATGTTATGGGACATTTATAATTATAAATAGTTGTAGCTTATTATGTATTTAATATATTTATTTTTATGTTACAAGCCATTTATAATGTATATTTCAATAATTAATTATATATTAATTATGACTGCAGATAATACATGTTATTATTGCAGATAATGCATAAATATGTTTTATGTATAATTTAATAATATATATTTATATTGTGTCATGATAAAATTGTCAGACTATTGTAAATTTCCTATTTTATATATAAATATTCTTGTATTTGACAATATATAACATACTGTAATGGGAATATTTTTTTTCTTATGAATTATATATACAAAAATTTATATTTGACTATATATAATTTGACTATATATATTTATAATAAATTTATATTATTGTGTAATAGTACATTTTAATTTCATTACGTATTATTTCCATTATAAAATATATAGTACTATATAGGTGTAGCTAATTTTTAAATATTTAAATTATACAATGCATTATCATGGTATTTTACTGTACGGTAGTAATTCAGAAGCTAATTTAGAAAAGGCTTATAAGATAGTATATGATTTTTTAAAAATAACTGAACCTAATATTGCTCATATAACAAACAATACATATCCTGACTTTTTATTTGTTGAAAAGAGTGCTGATGATAATACTATATCAATAGAAGACATAAGAAATATAAACGATTTTGTATATTTATCCCCAATCATAAGTAATAAAAAAGCATTAATAATAAATAATATTGATTATATGTCATTAAATGCTTCTAATGCTTTCTTAAAAATATTAGAAGAACCACCTCAGAATGTATTATTAGTATTAACAACAACTAAATTGTTTTCAGTACTACCAACTATTAAATCACGTTGTATTAAAGAAAAAGTAAGGTATTCTAATGATGATATAAGTAACTATATACAAAATAAAGATAATAATTTTATTAGTGAAAGTATTAATTATTTAAATAATGATATATTATTCGACGAAGACTTTATAAAAAAATATTCTAAGAATGTTTATGATTTCATATTGATTGCTATATATTATTTAAATAAACAATTAATTGCAAATAAGGATAGGTATAATACTGGTGTTAATATTCTAAGTAATGATAAAATTAGTGAAACTACACAAAATATTAATAATAACACTAATATAGGTAATAGTAATATACAAAACAATACTATAAATAGAAATATTTACAGCAACAGGGCAAATAAAATATTACTACTACAATCATTAGTTAATAGTTCTAATAATACCTATCCAAATCTTGAAAATTTAATGGTAGCTGCAATGTATATAATAAAAAGTTAAAATGTTTATTATTTAATGTAAAATGGATTACTTTATATTATAAATTATATTAATATATAATCAAATTTATTCCATTACTACAACATATTTATTTTTATCTTTCTTTATTGTTCCATTAAAGTTAATACCAAATGGTAGGTTTTCCTTTTGGTGACCAAACTCATTGGTTTTAAATATAGGTATATTTATTTCATTAGCAAAATGTTTTAATACTTTTAAATTCTCTTTATTATTACCAAAATCACCGAATATTATAGCTTTTACATTGTGCAGCAGTCCAGCATTTTTTAGATGATTTAATATTCTATCTAATCTAAAACCATCAACATTTACGTCTTCTAAAAATAATATTTTATTATTAGTATATATTTGCCATTCTGTACCTATTCCACTTTGTATTGCAGTCAAATTGCCACCAGTTGTTTTGCCTTCTATTATCTTACTATTTTTAGCAATTTTATTTAACGGAATTAAGTTGTGTAATTTTAAATACTGAATTTTACCTTTTAAATAATTTAATATGGTATTTTTTGATTTTTCACTTTTATTTGTATCCAAAAAATCCTTTAGCATACATCCACTAATACATTTCCAATTATATTTCTGTGAAAAATATATTTGTAAAGCTGTTAAATCAGAATACCCTATAATTATTTTTTTATTAATTTTACTGTAATCTTGTTGTATTATAAAAGGCATTACTTTATCAATACCGTAACCTCCTCTTAGTGCCCATAGTATTCTATTATTTGAAAATAATTGGTGGTTTAATTTATTAAATTTATCTTTAGGATTAACGAATACTTGTTCATTAGATGTTTTTGTATTCCTATTATTATTTTTTTTACCAACTAGTTTTTCTACCTTATACCAAATATTATTATCACAACCAGAACTCGGAGCAATAATGTCAATATTAATACCATTAAAGCAATACATTAGAAGTAATAACATATATATTATTAATGTAAAATAATTACACTCATTATAACATTAAGTAATGAAGCAATTAATAGTCTTTATTATAACATAAATGTCATGTTAATTATTTATTAATTAATTTTATACATAATTTATATATAAACGATTGGCTATATATTTATGTTTCCATTTCCAATATTTTTATATTATTATATACTGATTTGCATTTTTTGTGCTCCAATAGCATATATTAAACAAAATCTTGAATATATCTATAGTTATAATAAAATAATAGCTATGATGTTAGTAATATTATTACTAATATATTCAATTTGGAATACTAAATATACATTAACTAAAGTATTTTTCAGTAATTATAAAAAATTTAAAATAATAACTGATTTAAAAGCAATAAGTTGGAATATATCTTTTATATTTTTAGCTATACAACTTTGTGTCCAAATATTAACAGTTTTGTTTATATTACATATATATCCTGCAGTTCATTTAGTAGTACCTTTAATAATAACCAGTATTATTGAATACTTAATATTTAATATTTTTTGGAGTAAATATATAAAAATAAAGAAAAGAGATAATATAGATACAATAGAATCGGATATATTTTAAAAAAAATATTTATAGGTTTAGTATAAATGATTTGTAAATTGACATTATGTTACAATGCATTAGAGCATTAAAAATACTACAATAAATTTAAGAAATTGGAAGAATCTATTGATATAATAATAAAATTATAAATAATACAAATAATATAAGAAATATTAATTGAATAATAGTACATAATTATATATTTAGTATATAATACCCTCATTGACCACAGGCATGTTAGTTTGTTATAATAAAATGGAATTGAGTCTATTTGAAATTAAACATTAAGGATATATAAATGAAAACAACATCCTTTATGAAGCCTGCAGAAGTTAATAGAAAATGGTTTCTTATTGATGCTGAAGGGTTAGTATTGGGAAGAATGGCAGTTGCTATTGCTAATATTTTAAGAGGCAAAAATAAACCTTCCTTCTCACCTCATGTAGATTGTGGAGATAATGTTATTGTTATTAATGCTAATAAAGTAGCTCTTACTGGTAAAAAATTAACTGATAAATACTACTATTGGCATACTGGATATCCAGGAGGTATTAAGAAACGTAATATGAAACAACTCATGGAAGAGCCTAGATCTGATCGTATGGTATTTAATGCAGTAAAAAGAATGATGTCTAAAGGACCTTTGTCTAGATCTATATTATCTAAATTGAGAGTATATAAAGGAGCTGAACATCCTCATGCCGCTCAGAAGCCTGAAAATTTAGATATAAGTGTTCTTAATAATAAAATTAGGAGAAGTAAATAATGAGTACTGATAATATTACAACTGAAACATTTACTAATACTACTACAAATACAGTAGTAGCTAAAGAAAGAGTTCAAGTACTTGACTCTAAAGGTAGATCCTACGCTACTGGTAAAAGAAAAAATGCTATAGCTCGAGTATGGATAAAACCCGGGTCTGGCAAGGTTAGTGTAAATGGAATAGCTCAAGAGAAATATTTTACTAGAGATGCTTTGAGGGCTAGAATTGGCCAACCATTCGTAGTTGCTGGTAGAGAAGGTCAATATGATGTTTTCTGTACAGTAGTAGGTGGAGGTCTTTCTGGACAAGCTGGAGCTATAAGACATGGTATAAGTAAGGCTTTAGAGTTGTATGAGCCAGAATTACATGCAGTTCTGAAACAAAATGGATTACTAACGAGGGATCCGAGAGTAGTAGAGAGAAAAATGTACGGTCATTATAAATCCCGTAGAAGATTCCAATTCTCTAAGAGGTAAGGAGTAGTTATGAAATGGTTCAATAAAAGTTACTCTAAACCTTTAATATTCTTTGGAGCTTTGGTCGTAACTTTAATAGTCGGACCATTTCTTCCATTATCTTTTAAATCGTTTTTTTATGCTTGTAGTTTATTAATAAAGGATTTATTAATATTTTCACTACCATTTGTTATATTTTGTTTAATATTTAATTCTATTAGTTCTCTAGGAGCTAAAGCAATAAAATATATAGCTATTATAATTCCATTAATTTGCATATCTAATTTTATTAATACTATGTTATCTTACTTAGTATCGGGAGTGGCTATAAAGTCTGGAATATTAGGTTCAGCAATTGTATCGAGCACTACTGCTTCAAGTTTGAATCCATTATTTACATTAAATATACATAACATATTATCAAACAATATAGCTTTAATTGGAGGATTAATATCAGGTTTATTGGTAGGTATATTTAAAAGAGAATTAGCGGTGAGTATTTGTAAATATTTTGATAGTTTTACTAAAATATTTTTTAAAGTATTATTTCCATTAATGCCAATATTTATTTCCGGAACTGCCTTGAAGTTACAACATGATGGAATATTAGTAGAAATATGTCAGAAATATTTACCAATACTATTAGTATTTGTAGTGAGTACTATAGGATGGTTAGCAATACAGTTTTTTACTTTGGCCCAATTTAAATTACCAAAGTTTAATTATTATGTAAAAAACTTAATACCAGCAGGAGTTACAGCTTTTGGTTCCATGTCAAGTGCAGCAGCTTTACCATTATCAATAGAAGCAGCTGAAAAAAATCTCAACCATAATAAAGGAAATGCAAATATAATAGCACCATCTTCAGTTAATATACACTTGGTAGGAGACTGCTTCTTTATCCCAATGGTTGCATTATCAGTATTAATATCTTTTGGAACTCCATTTCCAACTATTAGTACTTATTTGGCATTTGCTTTAGGCTTTGTATTAGCTAAATTTTCAGTAGCAGCAGTACCAGGTGGAGGAGTATTAGTAATGTTGCCAATAATGCAGGATTATCTACAAATGTCTCCAGAAATGCTAGGAATAGTAACAGCACTTTATATCTTATTCGATCCAGTAATAACTACTTGTAATGTATTAGGAAATGGTGCACTGGCAATAATATTTGATAATATTACTAGAGTAATGTCCCGGAGTAAATAAGTGCATTAACAATGCAACTAAGAAGTAGAAGTATTTGCAGTATTATAAATGACGAAAAAGGAAATATTATTAAAAGTTAGTGTATTGGAATAGTAATATTACTACAATAATATTTGATATTAAAATGTTACATTAAATAATGTAGCATTTAATTAAGCAAGCTTTAAATATAGTACAAAGTTATTGCAACTGTAAAATAAATATCCCAGTAGCAATAAAAATATCAATTCATTGATGTAAAATCGGATTGCATAAATACTACAATTTACTTGTTGATAAATTAAAATTAATTTATATTGTATTGGATTATGCAGAGTCCATCAAATATTCTTTTAATAAAAATAGAATAATAAAGGAGTATTTGCTTTCATGTCTTGGAAGATTCTCAATAACTAAATATTATTAAATGATGTTGCTTGAAATACTGGGCAAATATTAAAGATACTGACAATACAAAATTGATATATGTATTGAATAATAATGCTAAATTAGTGTTTGTATTATGTGTATACTACATGGTAGTATTTTTACTATAAATGATATATTATTATAGTTATGAATACTATTAGAGATAATGCTATTATAGGTTCAGGGCCAGCTGGATTAACTGCTGCTATATACTTATCCAGAGCCATGATAGATTCAATAATATTTATGGGACCTAGTATAGGTGGGCAATTGGTAACTAGTCCCTTAATAGAGAATTATCCAGGATTTAAATCCATTTCAGGCTGTGATTTAATGTTCAATATTATTGAACAAGTACAAAGTAATAATATTGAACTAATATATGAATCTGTTACTAATATAGTAGTGAATAATAATAATACTTTCACATTAGAGTACAGTAATAATAATCAATTAGTAACTAAAACTATATTAATAGCAACTGGAGCTTCTCATAATAAATTAAATATTCCTGGGGAAGAAAAATTGGCCGGTAAAGGAGTTTCTTGGTGTGCTACTTGTGATGGACCTTTATATAGGAATAAAAAAGTAGCAGTAATAGGTGGTGGTAATACTGCTGTTATTGAAGCACTATTCTTATCTAATATTGCCAATGAAGTATTATTAATTCATAGAAGAGATAAATTACGAGCGGATTTAAGTGATATTGCAAAATTAAATAATAAAAATAATATAAAACTTATTTATAATAGTGCAATTACTAATATATATGGAGATACTAAAGTTGAAGCTATAGATTTACTTAATTTATTAGATAATAGTGTTGAAAATATACAACTTGATGCAGTATTTGTAGCTATTGGAACTAATCCCTCTTCTAGCCTTGTAAAAAATATACTAGACCTTGACAAGTTTGGATATATAGTAACTGACAGTAATACTAAAACATCCCATAATGGTATATTTGCAGCTGGAGATGTTGTAAGTGGTTCACTAAAACAAGCAATATATGCAGCCGGCCAAGGAGCATTGGCAGCAGTGAATATTCAAAAATACTTGGGAAAAAGATGATTAATAATATAATATATTTGTTAAAGCACAGAATTATATTAATATTTTAGTGAACTTAAGGGAGTGAGTAAAAACTAAATATAATTGCTTGTATCAAAATAAATAACTAATAATAATTTGTTATATAGTTAAAATTATTTGTAATAAGAATATAAAGTCTACAACTTTAACAGTAGTGCTTCGAGTAAACTACGTAGGTTGCTAAAATATTTTAATGTGATTAATAATATTAAGTATAACTTTTTTGTTAAAAACTCTACAGAAATAATGGTATTTTTTGCAAATTTTGCATTTAAAATAATAAATTGTAGAGATATTCTAATCAATTTACATGCAATAAAAACCATATATTACAATTATATTTCACTACAATATAGAATAAATCTTACTCAAATAATATATAAACGTATACTGGTTTGGAATCAAATACTACGTCAATTATTAATAATACACTGTATAATATTAGTACCAATTTAAATAAAAAAACTAATAACTTATGGTATAATAATTATGATTAATTATATGCACTATACTCAAAATATAAATTTTGTAAGAAACAGCTTTAGTTATCATGATGTTTTTATAGTATTAAATAAAACATTGAACAATATTATTAGTAATAAGTTAAGGTATATTAAAAATGATTTGCGATATACAGAACACTAAAAATATAACATTTATAATAATTATTATAGAATCAATTGTAGTTTTTATTGAAAACTACGTGAAGTATAATATTAATTTAGTAAAATCAAATATATTTAATAAAATATATAACAAAATAATTAATAGTAAATTAAGGTATAATAACAATGATTACTAATATTCAAGACAATAAAAATATAGATTCTATA
>CAMJRB010000018.1 GCA_946408175.1 uncultured Holosporaceae bacterium | reverse complement strand
TGCTTTCCAAGTAAATATAAATATAATATTTAAAGATATTATTATTAATAAGAAAACAGTTGTATATTGTTCTTTTTTAATGTGAGCCTTTTTTATTGATAATGTAGGTAAGGTTGATATACATAGTAATCCTACAATTATTATATTGACTAAACATAAATAGGGATTTTTAAATAAATCTATTTCAAATGCATTATATAATATTATTGGAAACTCTGCTAATACAGCTCCTGCAGGTGCTGGTACTCCAGTAAAAAAATGTCCAGATAATGGAGTTTTTATATTTTCTATATCATGAGTATTAAACCTAGCTAATCTCAGTCCCATACAAATAGCGAAAAATACCGCTGCTATCCATCCTATGCGATTTAAATTAACTAAACTATATAAATACAATGTAATAGCTGGTCCTAGTCCGAAAGCTGCAAAATCAGCAATTGAGTCTAATTCAGCTCCGAATCTACTACAGGAATTTAATAATCGGGCCAATCTACCATCTGAGGCATCTAGTATAGCTGATACTAGTACTGTTACTACTGCGAACTCCCATTTTCCAACTAATGCACATTTTACTTGAGTCAAGCCTACGAATAATGAAGATAGAGTAATAATATTGGGAATTAATTTATTAATGGATATTTTATTTAAAAGTTTCTTTTTACTAATGTGTTTACGATGCATAAAACAATACTAATATAATATTATTATCACATAATAGTATATGACAAATTTAACTGATATAATTGCTATTCGGTATGAAAAAAATACAAGATCCATTTGTTATACTATACTGCTTTATATAATTAAATTAAAATACTCTATAATAAGTATAAGTAATATGCATAATTTTTATTGACTAATGAGAATAAATACAATTGAAGTAAAAAATTATTTAGTAAAATCTAATATAAAAGGCATTGATTACACTATAAATCCTTATGTAGGTTGTCCTCATGCTTGTAAATATTGTTACGCTAGTTATATGAAACGCTTTACTCATCATGATAATGAATTGTGGGGAACTTTTATTGATATAAAACTATGTAATACACCAATTAGTATAAAAAAATTACAAGGAAAAACTATTTTTATGTCTTCAGTTACTGATTGTTATAATCCATTTGAAGCGAAGTACTGTATTAGTCAAAGTATCTTGAAACAATTATTAAATATAGATTGCAATATTATTATAGTTACTAAATCTTCATTAATATTAAGAGATTTAGAATTATTAAAACAATTAAAATCATTAAAAGTTGCATTATCAATCAATACAGTGGAGGAAAAATTTAAAGATGATATGGATAATGCCAGTAGTGTAAAAGAAAGATTAAATACTTTACAAATATTACATAATAATGGTATTTATACTATATTATTCATGTCTCCAATATTTCCCGGCATAACTAATTATAAGGAAATTATTAATATAAGCAAATCATATATTAATGAATATTGGTTTGAAAATTTAAATCTTAGAGCAGACTATAAATATAGAATTTTAAAATATATTAATGAAAATTATCCTCAATTAAATAAACTATATAATGAAATATATATATTAAATAATAATAATTATTGGAATAAATTATCTGAAGAAATTACAGAATATTGTAATAAAAATTTATTGAAATATAAAATATCATTTAATCATAAGGAATTAGTGAAATAATATTTGAGTAACAAGTAATTATTGTAATTCATACTATCGAGATAATTTTATATCTCATTATAGCTAAATTAATGTATAAAGAATAGTAGTTAAATATTGAATGTTACTCTAAAGAATTTTTCAGCTATACAGATTTCACTAAAAAACTTTCTTTATTTCAAAATATTTACAGCAATTTATAATTTAATATCTGTATATTTTGATTAAATATAAAGTAATTTATATGCATGATTTACATGTTATATTATACAATAATATTTAAGAGAAAAATTGTTAATACTACAATCCAAAATCACTAGTTATTGAGTATTACTTGGAAAATTAATATAATTTGATACAATGAATTTTTTTTAAAGTGTAATATATCATATGTTTGAAACCAATTATAATAATAATGTATTAAATAAGCATTAATTTAGTAAGTTAATGTAGCTAATTGGTATAAAATGTAAGAAAAGTCATATTTATCAATAAATAAATATTGCATGAAATGTTAGAACTATTGTAGTATCAAATCAATGAGATAAACTTATTTTACATGGATTTAATATAATGAGTAATATAAATGGAATTAATACTATAAATGATAAAGTGAATAAAGCAAATAATAAGATGAATAAGGCTACCTTAATATCACAAACTGCTAACAAATCTGGATTAAGTAAAGAAGTGGTTTCTAATGTATTAGAAGCTTTTATGAGTACTGTAATTCAAGCATTGCATGAGAAACAGGAAGTGCAATTAATGGGATTTGGATCATTTGTTGTAGCTTCTAGAAGTGCTATTACAGCCCGCAATCCTAAAACTGGAGAACCAATACAAGTACCAGCAACTAGTTTTCCTAAATTTAAACCTGGTAAATTATTAAAGGAAGCAGTAAAATAGCTTGTATACTGGATTCAAGCAAGGTATTGTTGTTTCTAACAGGAAGAAATTATAATGCCTTGTAGATTGCAAAATATTTTTGAATATTGCTATTTTGTAATAAGGAAATATATTTTTGTAATTACTTGTATAAGTTCCTGTATACTCTACTAAGCATTAGTGTTTTTATTATAATAAAAAGTTGTGAGAAATAGTATTTTTGTGTAAGGTATTGGGTATAAAAATTATTTATCAACTACATTTGTACTAATTATTATCTGTTGCATAAATGAGTCCTGGATTTTATATAAATAGCAATACTATATAATAACAATTTATGTTAAGGTATATAATTTATAGATTGTACAAGTATTCACTCTGTCATTACATTTATTATGAGTTACTTTTAGTATATTAATTAGTAATTAACTTTTATATTATAGTATATTAATTGGATAGTTTTAAAAGGTAAATTATTATGAGTCATTGTACTAAAGCCAAATGTTTAACAATTCTACTAAGTATAGTAGTATATAACTGTTGCAGTAACAATAATGTGATAGCAAGTGAATTATCCAACAGTCAAATTAAAAATAACATATCTCAAACTAACAAACATAACTTTGATACACTTGTAAAAATATCCGACAAGATCTGTAATACAAAACACTTATCTTTTTCATCATCCAGGAACGAAATGTTAACATATTTGGCACAAATTAGACTATTTTTTCAGGATTCAGAGGGCGATATTCTGGACCAATTGCCGGATATATTTAATAAGCATTATTATGATTATGATATTATAGATAATCTACAATCATTAATTGAAAACAAACTTGTTAATAATAGAGAATATGAAGAAATATTACGATTTATGTTCTTTTTACATATATTATACGCATTGCCATATGCTACTTCTATTTATTTACAAAGTGATAAGCTTGGTAAGCAAAAGGTACGATTCTTTAAATTAGAAGATTCTTTTGGAGACAATACTGGATTCATTATACAAGAACTTACAAAATTATTTATTCCACGATATGTTGATATGACAAGTACAACACCTGTTAATGAACAGGACCTACTGACTGACTTAATGGGTGAAATAAAAGAAATGTGTAAATCTTTTGAATATATAATAAAACCAGACAATGAGGAGACATCAGTATATGATATCGTACCATGTTATATATACAAACATGTTCGAGGTGCAATGTTCCAACTCTTATGTGAAAGATTGCCTGATGAAGAAGATGAGTAAAGTGATTAAGTTTAAAACAAATCCTCAAATATATAACCATAGGCTAGTAACATTTAACTACCTGCCTTTTTATTACAATGTAATAATAGACTAAATATTAAATAACTACTGTGTGAAAAAATATATATCAAAAAGTCATATAAATTATTAACATGTATTATTTATACATAATATTATACACTTGCATAAATATATTATTAATATATTAGAATAAATAAATGTAGAACAAACTAATATTGTGATATCTTATTTTAAGATGCTAAAAGCAGTCAATTAATATTAGTATAATACATTTATTAATATAATATTACTTATTGATTATTTATACTAACTTTCTATATATTTATAAGTAGTACTGGAATATGCAGCAATTTAATTGCGTACAATACATTATAAAATAATTAGTATAGTTAATAACTATTGCCTGTGTATGTTAAATAAATTCATAAACTATATTTTATGTGATATTATAAATGAAAACAATTTTAAGCACGACATAGTAAATATAAATAAATATATAAATGAATTAATCTTAACTATATATCACTATAATAAAATTAAATATTTAGTTAATAATAAAGGTAAACGTTTGAGATCGCTATTAGCACTGTATTGCTATTACAAATATACCAATAGAAATAGTTATAATATAAATGAATTGTATAAAATACTAGCAGTAGTTGAATTAACACACTTTGCATCGTTATTACATGATGATGTTATAGATAACAATAATCATAGAAGAAATGAAAAATCATTGAATTATAAGTATGGTAATAAAAACAGTATATTAATGGGAGATTATATATTAATAAAAAATTTTAATTATTTATTACAAATATTAAATAATAAAGATTATAATAAATATATAACTAATCAGTTTTTAAAAGCCAGTATTGATACTGTATATGGTGTTTCTTTAGAAAATAGTTTTAGATTTGAGAATATTTTTAATAACTTATATAAAAACAATAATACATATTATATTAAGCACAATAATATAAAAAACAATCAAATTATTAATTTACAGAATATTTTTGAAAATACAAGTCTTTGTATAAAAATTTCTAAATTAAAAACAGGATCATTATTTAAATTTTCATGTATTATAGGAAGTATATTAAGTAATACTACTTTTAATTACGTAAAACAATCAGCACTTTTTGGATTATTATTTGGTATTATTTATCAAATACAAGATGATATAAATGATTATAAATATTGCGATAATTATACACAATCTGAAGATTATATGCAAAATAACATAACACTTCCCATTATAATATTACACAGTCTTTTCAATATAGAGAGATTATTTTATAATAAAAATCAAGCAAATTTTAATAAAATACAAGTATTAATTAATACAAAAAAATTTCAAGATACAACTAATATTATTATGAAACCATATATAAATTTCTCAGAAAAAATAATTAATGGTAAATAATAACTATTTCATTTAAAGATACACTATTAATTAACAAATACAGTAGGAACATAATTTTGATTACATTATTTTACCTATTTCATTAATACATTTATATAATTCTATTATGTTATACATTTTTCCTTCATATTTTTATAAACTATTATAAACACAGTATTAAATATATAAATTTTTAATATTTACTAAATGTGTTCTATGATTTCTAGCATATCTCTAGGTATTAGAGATGTAAATTTTAGTTCATTTTTAGTAAATGGATGTACAAAGTATAATGCACTAGAGTGTAATGCTTGTCGAGGAAATTCTCTTATATATTCAGGATATATTGGTTCTATTTTAGTTTTGCCGTACATTTTGTCTCCAACTACTGGGCATCCTATATATTTCATATGTACTCTTATTTGATGAGTCCTACCAGTTAATAATTCGCATTCTATCAGTGATATTGATTTAGTACTAGAAAAATAATAACTTTTCTGCACTTTATATAATGTAATAGCTAACTTTCCCTTATTGTCACTAGTAGTAAACATCTGCCTATTCTTCGGATGTCTAGTAATATAAGTTCTAATTGCTCTCATTTCATTTCGAGTAATATTAGTTGCTCCTTGATTACTTTGCGGAGTATTAAAAACAACTGCTGTATATTTACGTTTTATTAGTGTTCCCTTAGCATTAGCAAATAAATTAGAAAATGCTATGTGTGCTTCATTAGTTTTAGCTACTATCATCAATCCTGATGTATCTTTATCTAATCTGTGAATTATTCCAGGTCTATCACTACCATTTATATTGGATAATTTAAATCTATTGACTAAAGCATTAACTAAAGTACCTGATTTGTGTCCTACTGCTGGATGACAGACTAATCCAGCTGGTTTATTAATTACTAATATATAATCATCTTCATATACTATCTCTAAAGGAATATTTTCACCAGTTATTTCATATTCATTATTATTATTCCTAATATTTACTTGAATATTACATATGTCATTTAATTTGGTATTAGAATTTAATATACATAAATTATTTACTAAAACATTTCCAGATTTTATGCAATTTTGAATTTGTGTTCTAGATATTAATTTTCCAGTAACTACTGGTAATATATTAGCCAACACAATATCTAATCTTTTCCCTATATGTTCATTACTAGTAGTTACTTTTATACTTTCCATTTTTATAAAGTTTTTTTATATACCTACACAATAAGATTTATTCCAATAGAAAAACTATCTATAGACTTGCTATTTCACCAAATTATTTATTTATAACTTTCTGACCATTCATATAAGGCTGTAATGCAGTAGGGATTGCAATTGATCCGTCTTCCTGCTGGTAATTTTCCATAACTGCTATTAAACAACGGCCAACAGCTACTCCTGAACCATTTAAAGTATGTACAAATTCATTTTTATTTGTTTTTAAATTCTTATATCTAGTATTCATTCTTCTAGCTTGGAATGCATTACATCTTGAACAACTGGAAATCTCTCTGTATTTATTTTGTCCTGGTAACCATACTTCTAAATCATAAGTTTTTTCCGATGAAAAACCCATATCCCCAGTTGATAATACTACTCTCTGAAAAGGCAATCCAAGTTTTTCTAAAACCTCCTCAGCACAGCTAGTCATTCTTTCATGTTCTTCTTTAGATTGAGAAGGAGTAGTTATACTTACCAATTCTACTTTAGTAAATTGATGTTGCCTTATCATTCCAGTAGTGTCTTTTCCAGCAGATCCAGCTTCTGATCTAAAACATGGAGTATAAGCAGTTACCCTTATAGGTAATTCTTCTTCTTTTAATATTTCATTATTATATATATTAGTTAAGGATACTTCAGCTGTAGGTATTAAATAAGTATTTACAGTAGTTTTAAATAAATCTTCTTCAAATTTAGGTAATTGACCAGTACCGAACATTGCATTGGATTGGACTATTAATGGAACATATACTTCTTTGTAACCATTTTTTCTATGTAAATCTAACATGAACTGAGCGAGTGCTCTTTCTAATCTACATAAATCTCCAAATAAATAAACAAATCTAGAACCAGCAATTTTAGAAGCTCTTTTGAAATCCATTAATCCTAATTGCTCTCCTAATTCGTTATGTTCTTTAGGTTTAAAATTAAATTCTTTTGGAATACCTACTTTTTTTAAAATTTTATTACTAGTCTCATCTTTACCAATAGGACATTCTTCATCAGGAATATTTGGTACTGTATATAATAAATCCTTGTACTTATTTTGACTTTCTATTTCTTCAGTTTCTAAAGCAGATATACTATGCTTTAGTGTATTTAATTTTTCAGATAACAATTGTATAGTTCCATCATCCTTATTTCGTTTCGCTTGAGCGAAAGATTCAGTTAATTTGTTTCGTTCTTCTCTAGCATTCTGTAATTTATTTATAATATTTAAATATTCACTATGAATTTCTAATAATTCATTAGTAATATCAGGCTTATTTCTATTTAACAAAGCCTTTTTTAATATTTCTGGATTATTTTTTATTAAATTTATATCTATCATTTAAATAACAAATGCCTACTAATTCTCTAATATCATTGTAGCATTATTTTAATAATATTAAATATTATTTTTGGGACATTAAAAGTGCATGAAAGCAATGATTCATAATAAAATGCAATAATTTGGTAAAAAAAATCTCTATGAAATGACCAACAATAATCCCAATAATATATTGCATAACTTATAGTATTTGAATATTTATTACGAAATTCTAATGATTTATTAGTAATATACATATTATTTCTATTCAATTAAATTAATATATTCTTTAATGGTGTATATATTATTATTTAATTTGCTAACATTTGTATTTTACAATTGCAAAAAAATAAATTTAATATATTGCATCCAAATATGACAGTGTGTTACAATGATATGAGAACCTTGGTAATTATTAGTAATAAATTAGGAGAATAGCTCAATTTGGTAGAGTAACGGTCTCCAAAACCGTCGGTTGGGGGTTCGATTCCCTCTTCTCCTGCCATTCTAGAAGGTAAATATGGGTTTTGATATAAAAAGATTTTTTAATTATTTAGGAGATGTTAAACAGGAAGTAAATAAAATTACATGGCCTTCTAAACAGGAAGTAATTATTACTACTATTGTTGTTTTCGCTCTAGCTTGTGTTTGTGCTGTGTTCTTTGCAATAGTTGATACTATGTGGTATAGGACTGTACGTATGTTAATAGGAGCGTGATTATGGGTTCTGATGCTAGATGGTATGTAATACAAACTTATTCTGGATCTGAATCTAGAGTAGCACAATTAATTAATGAAAAAGCTGAAAAGTATGGATTAAAAGATGATGTGAAAGAAATCTATATTCCATCTGAAAAAGTTATTGAATTAAAAAAAGGTGTTAAAGTAGATAAAGTTAGAAATTACTTTCCAGGATATATTCTAATAAACATGATAATCAGTAAAGATTTATTGTATGTAATTAGAAGAATTCCAAGAGTTGGTGATTTCGTAGGTATGAATGGACAACCTACACCAGTGTCAGATGCAGCAGTGCAAAAGATTATTAGTTATACAGAAGCATCTAGTAATAATCCTCGAAGTATTACTAAGTTTGAAGTTGGTACTCAAGTACGAGTTACTGATGGTCCTTTCGCCTCATTTTCAGGTCAAATAGAAGAAGTTGAAGAAGACAAGCAGAGATTGAAAGTATCAGTAGTTATATTTGGTAGGGCAACCCCTGTAACTTTAACTTACAATCAAGTTGAGAGGATATGAAATAAAATTTATGGGAGATTTTGTCATTTGATTGATAATACCATAAAGTATTATTCTGATTTTTGAAGGAGTAGTATAAAAATGGCAAAGAAAGTAGTAGGATATATAAAATTACAAATACCTGCTGGAAAGGCTAATCCAGCACCACCTATTGGACCAGCCCTGTCTCAAAAGGGACTAAACATCATGGAGTTTTGTAAAGCATTTAATGCAAAAACTCAAGCAATGGAAGCCGGAATGCCAATACCTGTTGTAATAACAGCTTATGTAGATAAGAGTTTTACTTTTGAAATGAAAACGCCTCCAGTAACGTATTATATAAAGAAGGCTGCTAAGATAGAAAGTGGATCTCAAAAAACTGGTATTACTGCACCAGTAGCTAAGATTAGTATGGAAGATGTACGAGAAATAGCAAAACAGAAAATGGTTGATTTGAATGCTCAGAACATAGAAGCAGCTAGTCAAATGATAATTGGTTCTGCTAGATCTATGGGCGTAGAAGTCATAGGAGAATAACAGTGTCAGTAAATAGTAAAAAATCTAGAGAAGTACGTAAAAACCTTGACTTAAAGAAAGTTTATACTTTATCTGAAGCTATTGAGTTAGTAAAAAAGTGTGCAACCGCCAAGTTTGATGAATCTATTGATATCAATATAACGCTAGGTATTGACGGTTCTAAACAAAATCAAGCAATTAGAAGTGTTGTAACTCTTCCTAATGGAACTGGTAAGACTTGCAGAGTAGCTGTATTTGCAAAGGATAATAAGGCTGAAGAAGCTAAGGCAGCTGGTGCTGATATAGTTGGTTCTACTGATTTAGTAGAAAGAATTCAGAAAGGCGATTTATCATTTGATAGATGTGTAGCTACACCTGATATGATGGCTCTGGTTGGTAAGGTTGGTAAATTATTAGGTCCTAAGGGACTAATGCCTAATCCCAAACTAGGAACTGTTACTATGGATGTTACAACAGCTATTAAAAATATAAAACTTGGTCAGGTAGAATTTAAATCGGATAAGAGTGGAATTGTAAGAGCTGGTATTGGTAAAGTAAGTTTTGAAACTAATAAATTAATAGAAAATATTAAAGGGTTTATTAATGCTTTGAATAATGCTAAGCCTCCAATGGTAAAAGGTAATTATTTAAAGAAATTAGTAATAAGTTCCTCAATGGGTCCAGGTATACAATTTTCATATGAACAGTGATACCACTAGGAGTCAGAGACTGTGGGTATTTAGGTAGTTTATGCCTAATGTAATTAGTCCTACAATAGACAGAAATAGTATTAAAACTCTTTCTGTTGTGTTAATGATGATTAAAATGGAGAAATGATGTTAAGACAAGAAAAAGAAGCATTTGTATCATGTATTCGTGAAGATTTATTGTCATCTGGCATAGTAATAGTTGTCAATAGAGGTTCAGGGATTACTGTTGAGGAGATAACTAAACTTCGTAAAAATATGGTTAAATCCAATTCGAAGTTTAAAGTAATAAAGAATACTTTGGCTAAGAAAGCTATTGAAGGATCAGGATTAGAAAGTCTAAGTCAGTATTTAAGTGGAACTACTGGTTTTGCTTATTCTAATGATCCAGTAGAAGTTTCTAAAGCTATATACGATTTTTGTAAAGAGAACGAAGGTAAAATGGAAATCGTAAGTGGAGTAATGGATGGTAAGGAATTATCTTGCAGTCAAGTTAAGGAATTAGCTACATTACCTTCTCTCGATGGAATACGTTCTCAAATCGTTGGTTTGTTGTCATCTGTTGCTGGTAAATTGGTTCGCATAATTAATGAACCTGGCTCACAAATGGCAAGAATATTAAAAGAAAAATATAAAAATTAATTTTATTTGTAAAGGAGTATAGTTATGGCAGATATGCAAAAAATTATAGAGGAATTATCAGGTTTAACAATATTAGAAGCAGCTGAATTAGTGAAATCATTAGAAAATAAATGGGGAGTAAGTGCTTCTGCTCCTGTAGCAGTTGCTGCTGGTCCTGCTGCTGCCACTGCAACCGAAGAGAAAACAGAATTCGATGTTGAATTAACGAGTTTCGGAGCTAAAAAAATTGATGTAATTAAAGTTGTGAGAGAAGCGACTGGCTTGGGCTTAAAGGAAGCTAAAGACCTAGTAGAAGGAGCTCCTAAACTAGTTAAAGAGAAAGTATCTAAAAAAGATGCCGAGGCATTAAAAACTAAATTAGAAGGTGCTGGTGCTACCGTTACTATAAAGTAAAATAATCAATCAATTTGTAAAGTTTTTTTGCGGGATAGTTTTCATCCCGCTTTTCGTTGTTAAATATTTTTAAGAAGGATTATTATGGTTAGGTCTTATACAGGGCGTAAAAGATTCAGGAAGTCATTTGGGAGAGTAAAAGCAGCAATTCAATTACCCAATTTAATATCATTACAAAATAATTCATTTGAGTCATTTCTACAATATAAAGTGCCACCAGACAAAATGGAAAATGTAGGCTTATTAAAAATATTTAATTCATTTTTTCCTGTATCGGATAGTGCTGGTAAATCTCAATTAGAATTTCATGGTTACTCATTTGAACAACCTAAGTATTCAGAATTAGAATGTAAACAAAGAGGAGGAACTTACTCGGCAGCACTAAAAGGTAAATTTAGTTTAGTAATATGGGATAAAGATGAAGATACAGGAGAAAGAACAGTAAAAGATATTAAAGAACAAGAAGTATATCTTGGAGATATGCCTTTAATGACTGACAAAAGTACTTTTATATTTAATGGTATTGAAAGAGTAGTAGTATCTCAAATGCATAGAAGTCCAGGAGTATTCATCAGTCATGATTCTGGTAAAGTTCACGCTTCTGGTAAAATATTGTTTTCAGCCAGAGTTATTCCATACGTTGGATCTTGGGTAGATTTTGAATTCGATCATAGGGATTTACTGTACGTAAGATTCGATAGAAGAAGGAAAGTATTGGTATCAACATTTTTAATGTGTTTGTATAGTAATGAAACTGAAGAGTATTTAAACAGTCTAAATGGAAAAAAACCAGATGCCAGCCAAATAACTGGTATGTCAAAAGAAGAAATTCTTAATCTTTATTATAAACCTGTAATATATAAAAAAGTACTAGGAGGTTGGTCAGTACCTTTTATAAAAAGACAGTATAAAGGATTAAAATTAACTGCTGACTTGATAAATGCTGATACTAATGAAGTAGTTGCTAAGGCTGGCGAAAAAATGACAGCCAGAACACTAAAATTAATTGAAGAAGAAAAAGAATTAAAAAATGTATTAGTTCCTTACGAATCAATATATGGAAAAGTAGTATCTAGGGATTTAATTAATGAAGAAACAGGAGAAATCTATTGTGAAGCAGGTACTCCCATAGACGAAGCGTTATTGAAAGTAATATTACCAATATTAAATGAAGAAATAGAAGTATTAAATACTGATAGTTGTGATATAGGCGATTTTATATTACGTACTCTACTTAACACAAAATGTCTCAATAGAGACGAAGCTTTATGTGAATTATATAGTAGTTTAGTGCAAGAAGAACAACCTACTCCAGCCATGGGAGAAGAGTTATTACAGAATATGTTGTGGAATCCTGATAAATATGACTTATCAATAGTTGGAAGAGGCAAAATAAATGACAGATTAGGATTAAATATACCAGATGATGTAAGAACTTTACAGAAACAAGATATTATAGGAATAATAAAATTACTTTGTTTAGTAAAAAATGGTCATGGTGAAGTAGATGATATTGATAACTTAGGTAATAGAAGAATAAGATCAGTCGGAGAACTAATAGAAAATCAATGTAGATTTGGTATGACTCGTTTAGTACATAGTATTAAAGAAAAATTATCTACATTAGAAGTTGATAATTATGTTCCAAGTGATTTAATAAATGCTAAGTCTTTAATTACTTCAGTTAAAGATTTCTTTGTTTCTTCCCAGCTTTCTCAATTTATGGATCAAACTAATCCATTGTCTGAAGTTACTCATAAAAGAAGACTGTCAGCATTAGGACCAGGTGGACTTTCAAGAGAGAGAGCTGGATTTGAAGTAAGAGATGTCCATCCTACCCACTATGCTAGATTATGTCCTGTAGAAACTCCAGAAGGTCAAAACATAGGATTAATTTGTTCTACTGCATCTTATGCAAAAATAAATAAATATGGATTTCTTGAAGCTCCTTATAAGAGAGTTGTAGATGGTAAAGTTACTAATGTAGTAGATTACTTAACAGCTAATGAGGAAAGTAAATATGTTATTGCTCAGTCAGGTATAGCTTTAAATGCTGACAATACTATTAAAGATGATTTTGTTATATGCAGAAAAGCAGGAGAAATAGGATTACATAGTAAAAATGATGTATCTTACATTGATGTGTCTCCTCAGCAAGTAGTTTCAATAGCAGCTTCTTTAATTCCTTTCTTAGAAAATGATGATGCAAGTCGTGCGTTAATGGGTTCTAATATGCAACGTCAAGCAGTTCCATTATTAAGACCTGATGCTCCAATAGTAGGTACCGGGATTGAACAAGTAGTAGCACAAGATTCTGGATCATCAGTAGTTGCTAAAAGATCAGGTATTGTTGACAGAGTAGAAGCTAATAGAATAGTAATAAGAGTTAATAATGAAAACGATGCAGCTGATATATATCCTATTGAGAAATTTCAATGTTCTAATATGGGAACTTGTATTAATCAAAAACCATTAGTTAATGTAGGAGATATTATAAATGCTGGAGACATAATAGCTGATGGTCCAGCAACGAATAAAGGAGAGTTAGCTTTAGGTAAAAATCTTCTAGTTGCTTTTATGTCTTGGAATGGATACTCATATGAAGATGCAATTATTTTATCAGAACGAGTGATTAAAGAAGATTTATTAACTTCCATTCATATTGAAAGCTTCGAAGTAATGGCTAGAGATACTAAATTAGGTAATGAAGAAATAACTAGAGATATACCTAATATAGCTGAAGAATCCTTAAGTAATTTAGATGAATCAGGAATAGTTTATGTTGGAGCTGAAGTAAATCCAGGAGATATATTAGTTGGAAAAATTACTCCTAAAGGTGAAACTGTAATGACGCCTGAAGAAAAATTATTGAGAGCAATATTCGGTGAAAAATCAGCAGATGTAAAAGATAGTTCTTTCAGATTGCCACCTGGAGTATATGGTACTGTAGTGGAAGTTAGAGTATTAATGCGTAGAGGAATAGAAAAAGATGAAAGAACTGAAGCATTAGATAGACAATATATAGAAAAATTAGCTAGAGATAGAGATACTGAAATAGATATATTTGAACAAGCATATACTAGAATGTTAAAAGAAAAATTAATTGGTCAACGTATAGTATCAGGTATACCAAATTATTTAAATGAAGATCCAAATGTAACTCAATGTATAGATGAACACTTACTAAATAAACTTACAATAAATGATATAAGAAATATAAAAGTAGAGAATCCATTATTACAACAATCAATACAAGAATCATTAAAAAACTTAGATAAAAATATAAGTAAAGTACAAGCACAATTTACTGATATGGTTCATAAATTAAAGAAAGGCGATGAATTACCAACTAGTGTATTAAAAATAGTTAAAGTATTCGTTGCTCAAAAGAGAAAAATATCAGTTGGTGATAAAATGGCTGGAAGACATGGTAATAAGGGTGTAGTTTCTCGCATCTTACCAATTGAAGATATGCCATATTTAGAAGATGGTACTCCAGTGGATATAATACTAAATCCATTGGGATTGCCTTCAAGAATGAACTTAGGACAAATTTTCGAAACTCACTTAGGAGCAGCTGCTCATGAACTTGGAATCCAAATAAAAAAAGCTTTCGATGAATATAAAGCAAATAAATTAACATTAAATGATATTAAAAATAAAGTAATTGATATTTATGATAATGAACAAGATGTTAATGATATAAAAGCATTGAGTGATAGTGAATTTGAAGAGTTAGTAAGTAATCTGCAAGATGGAATACCAGTAGCTTCTCCTGTATTCGATGGAGCCTCTGTTGAGGATATTGAAAAATTGCTCGAAAAAGCTGGGTTAGATAAATCAGGTCAGAGGACAGTATATGACGGTCGTACAGGATTACCTTTCGATAGGAAAATAACTGTAGGTTATAAGTATATGCTTAAACTACATCACTTAGTTGATGATAAAATGCACTCTAGGTCTGTAGGTCCTTATAGTTTAATTACTCAGCAACCACTGGGTGGTAAAGCTCAATTCGGGGGCCAGAGATTTGGAGAAATGGAAGTATGGGCATTAGAAGCTCATGGTGCTGCTTATACTCTATTAGAAATGTTAACTGTCAAATCAGATGATGTAGCTGGTAGATCTCAAATATATAGCAATATAATAAAAGGAGATACTACAACTGCAGCCTATGGCTATCCTGAATCTTGGCATGTCTTATTAAAGGAATTAAATGCTTTAGGATTGAACTTAACATTTGAGTCACATGCAGAAGATACTAATCCATCCAGTAATAGTCTAGTAAATAATAATACAGATAGTGAACAAGCAAATATTCAATAGGGAGTTATATATATATGAATTTTGAGAACAGTAAAGTTTCCAATGGCGGAAACATAAGAGATTTTGACTCTATAAGAATTTCAGTAGCTAGTCCTGAGGAAATAAGATCTTGGTCTTTCGGAGAAGTCAAAAAACCTGAAACTATAAATTATAGAACATTAAAACCTGAGAGAGATGGTTTATTCTGTGAAAGAATATTCGGGCCAGCCAGAGATTACGAATGTGCTTGTGGTAGATATAAAAGAGTAAAGTATAAAGGACTAATTTGTGAAAAATGTGGAGTTGAGGTCACTTTAAGTAGAGTAAGAAGAGAACGTATGGGACATATAGAGTTAGCAGCTCCAGTTGTACATACGTGGTTTATAAGATCAATTCCAAGCCGTATTTCAATAATTCTTAATAGAGGAGTAAGAGAATTAGAAAGAATACTATATTTCGAAAGATATGTAGTAATGGATCCTGGAGTTACTCAGTACAATTTATATGATACTATTACTGAGCAAGAATATCTAACTACTGTAGAAAAATTAGAAGAACATGAAAGAGAGTGTTTTAGAGTAAGTATAGGAGCTGAGGCTATACGAGAAATGCTTGCTTCTATTAATATTCCTAAAGAAATAGAAATTATAAGACAACAAATTAATGAATGTGATTTAGATATTCGTAAGAAAAAGTTAGTAAGAAGATTAAAATTACTTCAGACATTTATTGAAAACGGTAATAAACCAGAGCACTTAGTATTGACAGTATTACCAGTATTACCCCCAGAACTAAGACCTTTAGTACCATTGGAAGGTGGTAGATTTGCAGTTAGTGATTTGAATGATTTGTATAGAAGAGTAATTAATAGAAACAATAGATTAAAAAGATTATTAGAGTATGATGTAACGCCAGATGTTGTTATAAGAAATGAAAAAAGAATGTTACAAGAAGCTGTTGATTCGTTATTTGAAAATAAAAGCAGAGGAAGAAAAGCTGTACTAAAAACAACTAAAAGACCTTTAAAATCTATTTCAGATATGTTGAAAGGAAAACAAGGAAGATTTAGACAAAATCTTTTAGGTAAAAGGGTTGACTATTCTGGACGTTCAGTGATTACTGTAGGACCAGAATTAAGATTACATCAATGTGGATTACCCAAAGCTATGGCTTTGGAGTTATTTAGACCATTTGTTTATTCTAAATTAGAAAAATATGGATTAGCTAGTACATTAAAAGCAGCTAAAAGATTAATAGATAAAGGCAGTCCTGAAGTATGGGATATATTAGAAGAAGTAATGAAGGAACATCCAGTATTATTAAACAGAGCTCCTACATTACACAGATTAAGTATTCAAGCTTTTGAACCATTATTAACTGAGGGAAAATCAATAAAACTACATCCTTTAGTATGTACAGCCTTTAATGCTGACTTCGATGGTGACCAAATGGCAGTTCACTTACCATTATCAATTGAAGCTCAATTGGAAGCCAGAATATTAATGTTATCTACTAATAATATCCTAAGTCCTTCAAGTGGAAAACCAATAATAGTGCCATCTAAGGATATAGTATTAGGTATTTATTGGTTAACAATGGAAGTTGAAGGATTACCGAATGAATTACATTGTTATTCTAATTTAAGCGAAATACAATACGCATTGGAAAATAAATATATAACTTATCATACTAAAATAAAAACAAAAATTCCTTATTATAATGAAGATAATACTATTACTTATAAAATTGTCGAAACAACTCCTGGACGTGTAATATTCTCTCAAATCTTACCGCATAGTAATAAAATACCGTTCGATGAAATAAATAGAAAGATGACATCTTCTGAAATATCAAACTTAATAGATCTTATATGTTTCCATTGTGGACAACATGAAACAGCTATATTTGCCGATAAAATAATGGAAATGGGATTTAAGTATATGACATTGGCAGGTGTATCTTATGGTAAGGATGATTTAATTATACCTTCTGAAAAGCATGAATTACTTGCAGAAACTGAAACATTAATTAATGAATACGAACAGCAGTATTTAGATGGATTTATTACACAGGGAGAAAAATACAACAAAGTAATAGATGCTTGGAACAAATGTGGTAATAAAATAGCTGATGCTCTTATGAAAGCTGTTGCTCATACTGAAAAAGGTCAGCAACCTAATTCGGTTTTTATGATGATAGATTCTAAAGCTCGTGGATCAATGACTCAATTGAAACAATCAGCTGGTATGAGAGGATTAATGGCTAAACCAACTGGAGAAATTATTGAAACTCCTATTATTTCTAACTTTAAAGAAGGTTTGTCAGTATTAGAGTATTTCATATCTACTCACGGTAGTAGAAAGGGTTTAACTGATACTGCTTTAAAAACAGCTAATTCAGGTTATTTGACAAGACGTTTAGTAGATGTAGCTAATGATTGTATAGTAAGTGAAGAAGACTGCGGAACAAGCAATGGATTATTAATGAAGCCTATATATGACGGTTCTAATGTAGTATTATCATTAACTGAAAGAATATTAGGTAGATTCGCTGCTAGTGATGTCTTACATCCAAGAACTGGAGCAATAATAGCATATAAAAATGATTTCATAGACGAATATAAAGCACAATCTATAATAGATGCTGGTATTGGATCAGTATTGGTAAGATCATCTGTAACTTGTGAAAGTAGACATGGAATTTGCTCTAAATGTTACGGTAGAGATTTAGGTAGAAGACAAGTAGTAAGTGTAGGAGAGGCAATTGGTGTTATAGCAGCTCAATCCATTGGAGAACCTGGAACGCAATTGACCATGAGAACATTCCAAATAGGAGGAACAGCTCAAAAAGGTGTTGAACAATCCAGTATTGAAGCTTTTATGGAAGCTAGAATTTCATTTAAAAATATGAAATCATTACAAAATAGTAATGGAGATGAAATCGTTTCTTCAAGGAAAGCAGAAATAGCTTTAATTGATAATAATGGTAGAGAAAGAATTTCATATAAAATACCTTATGGTTCTAAATTACATGTAAAAGCTGGTGAATTAGTAAAAGCTGGAAAAGTGTTAGTAAATTGGGATCCTTATACAACTCCAGTAATAAGTGAAATAAATGGTTATGCTAAGTTTATAGACTTAATGGATGGTCAGTCAATGAAAGAGATTACTGATGAATCTACTGGTATTTCAAATAGAATAGTTACAGACTGGAAACAATCTAGTAGTACAGCGAATTTCAAACCAATGATAGCAATAGTTGATGAAAATGGTAGACAACTATCACTACCTGGTAATATATCAGCTAAGTATTTCTTATCGATAGGAGCAACTATAAATGTCGCTGATGGTTCAAGAATAAAAGCTGGTGATTTATTAGCTAAAACTCCTAAAGATGTAACTAGAACTAAAGATATTACTGGAGGTTTACCTAGAATTTCTGAATTATTTGAAGTAAGATATCCTAGAAATCCAGCTGTATTATCTGATATAGATGGTCACATAGAAATAGGTAAAGAATACAAAAATAAAAGGCGTATAAAAATAGTATGTGATGAAGATGAAAGTAAATCTATAGAACATCTAATATCCAAAGGTAAATCTGTTTTAGTCCGTGAAGGAGATATAGTTAAAAAAGGTGATGTAATAGTAGATGGTAATATAGTGCTTCAAGATATTTTAAGAATACTTGGTGTAGAAGCTATGGCAGTACAGTTCGTTGATGAGGTACAGAAAGTATATAGATTGCAAGGTATTCCAATTAATGATAAACATGTAGAAGTAATAGTGAAACAGATGCTAAATAAAAGAGAAATAATAGATGCTGGAGATTCATCTTATATTAATGGAGACGAAATAGATAAAGATGATTTAGAAGAAGCAAATGCTAAGTTATTAGCAGAAGGTAAAAAACCAATAATAGCAAATACAATAATAGAAGGTATTACTAAAGCAGCATTAAAAACTAAATCTTTTATTTCAGCTGCTTCATTCCAAGAGACTACTAGAGTATTAACTGAGGCTGCTATGTGTTGTAAAGTAGATAAATTAACTGGTTTAAAAGAAAATGTTATAGTAGGTAGGTTAATGCCAGCTGGAACAGGTAGTGTTGTAAAAAGATGGAGATTAGAAGCTCAACAACAACAACAAAATAATAATGTTGCTTAATGATTTATAATAATTGGAAAGAAATAGATATACAATCTACAATAAAACAAGGCAGAGCACTTTGTTTAGATTATGGATTAAAAAGAACTGGAGTGGCGGTTTCAGATTTAGGTTGGGAAATAGCTACTCCTTTAAAAGTAATAGAAACTAATATATTAATAAATAAATTACGAGCAATACTTAATGAATACACAGTTGGATTGTTAGTTGTTGGTATACCAATTGCTCTCAATGGAGGAATTAATGGTAATCAACAGCGTGTTGTTAATGGGTTTATTAATCAATTACATAATATAATTGGTATTGATATATTACAATACGATGAAAGACTAAGTACAGTAGCTGCTAATAGATTTCTAAGTGAATCTAATATGAACTGGCGTAAGAAGAAAGAAAACATAGATAAAGTAGCTGCCAGCTTTATATTACAAGGATTATTAGATAATATAAATTACAATATTAATAGCATTCATTAAGTGGAATAGTGTTTTATGTTAAGAATTATTTTAGTGAGTTTAGTATTTATATCGGAATGCATTGTGTGCTTTGCACAAGCCGATAAAAATAGTAATACACATTATAAAAGCAATAATGTAAATAAAAATACTATTAATAAGAATAATAATAATATTAAACATCATAATGATAAAGTTAATAATAATTCTAATAAATTGCAAGATTCACATAATAAAAGAGTAATAAGAATATTATCATTAGATGGAGGAGGCACTAGGGGGTACATTCAAGCTAAATTTCTAGAGTTATTATGTAATGAATTCGGTATTACAAATTTGGGAGAGTATTTTGATTTAATAGTTGGCACTTCAATAGGAGGCATTAATGCTGTTGCATTAGCTCATGGTATGGGTCCGAATGACTTAATAAAGTTTTTTAGAAAAACTTCTCCTTGGATTTTTACGATAAGGAGTAAAAAAGATATATTTAGTAATCATGCCAGTATACCATCAAATAAACCCAATAAATCACAAATGTTATATATGATTATTACTGGCAATTCATTTTATAAATCAGTTTCGGAAGAATCTAATTATGGAGATGCAAGATTGCGTAGAGAACTGAAACATGTGTTCGGGAATCAATTATTAAATCAATTAAAAACTAAAGTATTATTAACTGCCTATGATTTTTCAACCAGTAATCCAATATTATTTTCTAGTACTAATATAAATAATGTTCCAAATGTATTGACAGGTGTAAAAGTAGTAGATGCTGTAATGGCTACTACTAGTTTTCCCATATATTTTCCCAGTATAACACTAAAAAATGCTAAGGGATTACATTATAATAATAATAAAAATACATCTGATACAACGACATTAAATGCAATTAAAAATACATCATCTAATACTGATGAATTGGAAACTGTTGATGGTGGTTTATTTCAATGTAATCCAAGTTTATTAGCATTTATAGTTGCTAAAAATATTTATCCATCAGCCAATAAATATTGTATTTTAAGCATTGGTACTGGAATAAGGCAAAATAAAATCAATTTCAATAAAAATAAAAGTATTATTAATAATTTATTACCAGTAAAGTATACTAAAATTTGGGATGTATTTATACAAAGTTCTAAGTATACAAGTGATTTGTTACTAAAAACCTTTAGCAATGACCCAAATGCAAAGTTGAACTATTATAGATTTGATGTTACTCTGGACAATAATAAGGAATGTTCATTAGATACTTCAACTGGCGATTTCTTTGATTATTTAGATAAAAAAGTAGAAGCGCAATATAATAAAGATAAAGAGAAAATAAAGGAATTTGTAACTAATTTAAAAGATATTAAAAAAAATATTTAACATTGTATTAGTTATTAGTATTTGAATTAGTTGATGGGATAAAATATTAGTGTGTAATGGTTAACAGGTTTCTTACAATATATTTAAATTATTAATAATAGAAATATAAATAACATTGCAAACTGAAAATGATGTTAGAATGGGATTGGTATTTCATATATTTTATTAATTAATATTTTTAAATTATTTACAAGAAGCATTATTACTAGCCGTGAATAAATAGTAAGAAAGTTTAATATGAAATTACTAGTATGGTAGTAGTATTATTAATAATAATTAATAGTATATAAATAACATATGTTTGAAAAAATAGTAAAGCTGAAAATAAATAGCAGTAAATGACTTTACAAATTGATAATATTACAAAAATATTGCTACAGTATGAGTATAGGTTATTAATATAATACATATTATGAATAATATACTGGATATTCTTAAATAAGAAATACAATAGAATGTTGGTTAATTGGTTTTATATTAATAAAATATTAAAGTTAATAACATATTAAAGAAATTATTATTAATAAATGTAATGAAATCCTTAAAATTTTGAGTAATATAAGCTTAATTAATTAATATGATAATTAAAATATTAAAACAATTTTTGTTAATAGATATTATTAAATCATTAATATTTGGATTAAAAACACTATTTACGAAAAGTATAGTAACTAAAGATTTACATCAAATACAAAGATATAATGAGCTATTTAGTAAAAATATAGTAATTATAGATAATAACAAATGCATAGGATGTAAAACTTGTATGAAAATTTGTCCCATGAAAGCTCTAAATATTATAGATAGCAAAAATTATGTATTCCGTAAGGAATATTGCGCACATTGTAAATTATGTGAAAAATGCTGCCCAAAAAGCGCAATAAAATTTATAAAGTAATTAGTTGATATGTAATAAGATTTACTTATAAAAATTTTAGTCATATAATAATCAATATTGTATAATAAGAGCG
>CAMJRB010000017.1 GCA_946408175.1 uncultured Holosporaceae bacterium | reverse complement strand
ACCTTTCAGTTTATCCACCATCCCTTACATCTTCTATACTACCATAGCCTCAAAACCTATGTCAAGTGGTTTTTTAAAAAAATTTTCAGATAGTATTATACTACTTAGTAGTATCAGACTTATGAGAGTTTAACTGCATAGCTTCACTAATTTGGTTGAGTGTCTGCAAAGAATTGTTGCTAGTCATGTTATTTACATTATTTAATAATCTTCTACCAAACCCACTTATAACATTGTTCTTATTACTAGTATTAGGAGCTACTGGTGTATTAACTTCTAAACGGTTTTGGAATTTTGATTGTGTATCTTGTCCATAATTTAGTGGTGTTTGGTTTTGTGTGCCAGGCTGAAAATTTGTAACGTTTCCATACATTGCGTTTGGGTTTATTTCTTCCATTACTGAAGTTTGCGGTTTTTGATTGTCTTGGAGATTCTGAAAATTGGTCTGTTCTACGGTTGGATCTTGGTTCCATAATCCATTATTTGCCATATTTTCATCATTATCATCATCCCATAAATAGCTCTCTTCCAATTGGTTTTCTGCATAACCTATATCATTATTATCATTATTCATTAAATTAAGTGAAGTATCTATTGTTGTATTATTTTGGATTATTGGTTTAGTATTACCGTTTGTATTATTATACGCTGGTGTTTGTACATTTGATATTTGATTTATATACATATCTTCTGAATTATTATTTAAATTATTACTATCAGTTTCAATGTCAGATTGTGACTCATTACTCTTCTCTGAAGTTTTGTATAATGCATCATCACCATATTGGTAATTGAATTGCTCGGCTTCTGAGTCCGGTTCATATTGAATAAATTCAGATTGATTATCTAGATAATCGTTGTCGAGTCCTTCTTGATTATATTCATATTGATAATTTTGATTTTCTTTTACATATGCTTGACCTTCTGGTTGATTTTGTAATACATCATTATTATTACTATTACTTTGTAGTATTGTATTGTTCATTTGTGTTGTACCAATTGGCTGTACTGGCGTCTTATTATTTACTCCCAATATCTTTTCATTTTCCTGTAATGTATTATAACCTTGTATATTGTATTCATTACTTGGCATTACATTAGCATTACTTGGAATATTACTACCAAATTGAGCATTTGGCATTTCATTTAATCCATCTTGTTCATTATCATTAATATTTTCATCTATATTATATTCTTCATTGTCATAATTATTAACTTGTACTCCATTATTGATATTTTCGTCTATTGTTTTGTATAATACATCACCTGGCATTGTAGAATTCGGTTGTGTAGCAACATTAACCTGGATATCATCATTTATAGGATTAGTTTTTATGTCATTATTCTCTACTACTTGTACGCCAGGATTAACAGGTTGTTGTACAGTATAACTACTTGATTGTTGTCTCATATCAGCATTGGTTGTTACATCATTAGGATTAGTATCCATGCCTGGTATTACAGTACTATCTATTGTTTGTACGCCAGGATTACCAAATTGTTGTATAGTATTAGGATTTTGTGTTAAATCATCAGTGTTATTATTCATAACACCCGGTATTATATTATTTTCTCCTAGTTGTATGTTAGAACCATCAGATGGTTGCATAGTATCAGGATTAGAAATTACATCAGCAGTATTATTATCCATAACACCTGGTATTACACTGTTCTCTTCTGTTGGATTAACAGATTGTTGCATCATATCAGCATTATCAGTATTAGTTTCCATAATACTTGGTATTACATTAGTATTTACTGTTTGTACGTTAGAATTATCAGATTGTTGTATCATATCAGCATTATCAGTATTAGTCTCTATAATACTTGGTATTACATTAGTATCTACTGTTGGTACATTGGAATTATCAGATTGTTGTATATTAGGTATTACTGCTTGATTTGGAATAATTTCTGTAGGCACTTCTGTCTGCTTGGTATTATTCATATAATTCGGATGATTTACAGATTGATTATTAATATTATTTAGCTGAGAATCATTTATTATATCAGTAGTAGTATTATCTATTACTAGATTATTATTATTTATTTCTAATGGTTCATTATCAGTTGGAACTGTGAAAGAGGCATCTAACCCGTTATCATCAATATCACGTTCCATCTCTGGCATTGTATTATCTGATTGGGTTGGCATGACGTTCTGTGATTGTATTACATTATCGTCTTGTAATTGTTGGTTAACTACCTGAGTCACAGGTTGATCTCTCACAACATTATTCAATTCGTTATTGACCATTGGTATTATATTTGGTTCTTGATTTACTGATGCAGTAATACTTTCAATTGCATTGGTATCAGGATTTTGTAACACATTTGTATCTACAGTCTGTAATGGTTGGTTGACTACCGGAGCTGCAGGTTGTTCTATTTCACTATTGTTTGATCCAGTTTGTATTATATTTGGTTCTTGATTTACTGGTGCAGTAATACTCTCAAGTACATTTGTATTAGGATTTTGTAACACATTTGTATCTACAGTCTGTAATGGTTGGTTGACTACCGGAGCTGCAGGTTGTTCTATTTCACTATTGTTTGATCCAGTTTGTATTATATTTGGTTCTTGATTTACTGATGCAGTAATACTCTCAAGTACATTTGTATCAGGATTTTGTAATACATTTGTTTCTATATTTTTTGTATTTATTGGTTCAATTACTACATTATTAAGAATTTGTTGGGAATTACTTTGTCCTACTATATTAGTATTATCTATTACATTATTATTTGACTGTACTACTTCTGAATTCCACTTATTCTGTTGTAACATCTTGCAAGTGTTATTACAGTTTTGTAATGCTATGTCCATTTCCTGTAATTTATTAATTAATGCCTCTTTGTCCATTTGTGAATAATCTGTTTTAGTAGTTGGAAACAAACTGTCAAAATCACTCCCATCAAATTCAAATACATTGTTATTTCTATCATTCTTCCTAGAATTGTGAACAGTCGTTATATAATTACTCAAGTTTGTTTTAAAATTCTCATCAACATTTAATTGACCGTTATTAATATATTGCTGCTTTGCTTCAGGAGTCATAAATGCTAATACCTTAGCATGTTTTTGTAATAAATTGTTTCTAGCTGCTGGCGTTTTAGCATTATTTAATTGAGCAATAATATTTTGTATTTTATTTTCATTATCATCATTATTTACAATATTGTTCTGCAATTGCGACATATTTTCTTGTGTCTCAGGTAAAACATCCTTATTATTATTTGCAATATTATGCCGTAATTGCTGCCTAAATTCTGGAGTACTAGGTAATACGCCATTAGTAAGATAATTATTAATTTCTTCTTGAGTCATTTGAGGCACTGTTCCATCTTGCATGTATTTACTAAGTAATGCTTGCCTATGTTCTGGTGTTGCATTTTGTAACTCATTTATAATACCGTCTATCTTACTCTCTATATTACTTTTTACTTTCTCTTTTTCTAAAGCATCCTGTAACTGTTTACTAAGTTCTAGGTTACTGTCTGGAAATATGCCATGTTGAACAAAATTCTGTATTTCATTCTCATTCATATTCTTTAATAAATCTGGATTATCATTTAATATTTGTTCACGTTGTTTTTTTTCTAAAGCATTCTGTAACTGTTTACTAAGTTCTGGTTTACTTTTTGGTAATATGCTATGTTGAACAAAATTCTGTATTTCATTCTCATTCATATTCTTTAATAAATCTGGACGATCATTTAACATTTGTGCACGCTGTTGTGGAGACATATTATTAAAGCCTGCAGTAACCGACTCATTACCGTGAGGCGCTTCAGGTGCTATGGACATGTTTGTATTATCTAAATTATTTGTAGACACTACACTATTTGGAGTAGTATTATTCCTTCTATTACTAACTTCTTGTTTTATAGCCTCTATATTCACTGGTTGATTTGGATATTCTTTATGATAGGCTTCTATTATTGGGTTCAACTCTGGATATTTTGTTACTATTTGGGCTAGATTTGTTTCGTTAGCATTCTCTAGTTGCTGTAATATTTCATCATAGTTATTACTCGTATTATCAGTAGTGAATGGAGTTGCACTTGGGCTAAAAGTAATATTATTAATATCATTAATATCATTACTATCCTTATATTCCAGATTATTTAGGTGCTTTGGTATCTGTGCAATAATCTTTTCATCCAATGGCTCACCCTTTACAACAGCCTCCTTAAGGCCGTTGACATTTTGTAATCCCAACTGCTCTATATAATCCAGTTTCTCCTGAGTAGTTGAAAAACTATTTAGTGCACTTAAAAAATTATTTACATCTACTTCGTTATTACTTTGTAAATTACCATTAGCATTTTTTATTGTATTAATATTATTCTGTGAATTATTTTGATTGTTTTGTTGTATAGCTTGATGTTGTTGATTATTTTCTAATTTATTAGACTGTGTATTTATTGGCTGTACAAGAGCATTATATTGCTCGTTAAGTTTATTTATATTTTGATTTATTATATTTACCTTTGATTCTAAATTAGTTAATCTTTGTTCAGTATCATTTTTATAGTTTATAGGCGCTATTTGAACAATATCATTATTAGTTTGCATCTGAACATTAGACAATTGTTCAGCTTTGACATTATATCCTAAAATAAAAGGTAATATAACAAGATATTTTTTCATTTTCGAAAACCATATAACATATTCTGAACTTAGTGTAATGGATATTATTTAATATTTAGTTAATATAAATTTGATGTAATACAATACTTAAAACAATTTAACTATTATTAATAAGTGTAGCAAAATTAAATCAGTTGTTAAATAATTGTTTTTGATATTTTTTTTGATAACAAACATAAATACCTGGTACTGTAGCTAAAGCACAAATTACATAAAACATACTCCAACCAGTAATATCAAGTACTGCAAATGAAACACTAGATAAAATAGTTCTAAATAATGGTCCTATAGATCCAAGAGATGTATTAACATTAATATCTCCATTTGATATAGTATCAACAAATGCTCTATACATTACAGTTGAGAATCCAAAGATTAAGCTGGCAACATTCAATATAACAGCCATTTTAATCAAATTACTGTCTGTAATAGTAATGTACAGAAACAAACAACATACAAATAATTGTAATAGTAATGAGTACTTTAAACAATTAATAACATTGTATTTATAAGCAGCTATACCTGCTAAAAACCCTCCAGCTATTAATCCGAATACTCCTGGAATTTGACATATATTAGCAATTGTTACTTTACTAATATTCAAATGAGCTAGTAATATTCCCTTAGTTGAATTAATAGTTGAATCTGAGACTTTAAAACAGAATACTATTAATAGTATTAAAACTACTGGATATTTTTTATAAAACAAAATTAGAGATTGTATTAAGTTTTTCATAGGTGATTTACTTTTATTTTCTGCTAGTTTCTTTTCAGTACTATTGATTTTCAAATAAAATATAGAAACTAAACAACATACAATTACTGGAGTAATACAATAAAAAAATGCTTTGTGCCAGCCTGCTTTTTCTGCTAAGTATAATAATATTCCAGTACCTAATAACATACCTATTCTAAAACCAGTATTAGATACAGCTCCAACTATCCCTAATTCTTTTTTCTCAAAATTATTTAATTTAACATACGAACAAACAATATCATGAGATGCCATAATTATAACTAATAATAATACATTGACACAGGCAATTAAGACGCCTTTATAATTTGCAAATATTCCCAAGGTAGAAAATAATGTAGCTATTAATAGTTGTAATATTATAGTAAAATTTTTTAATGAATAATTTTGTATTATTTTCTTTACATATGGAGACAATAAAAATTTAAAACTATAAGGTAAAGTTGCTGAAGTAATTAAAGCTATAGATTTTAAATCAAATCCTTTTTCATACAGCATTAGAGAAACACTGGAAGTTATTCCTAAAAAAACAGTACCCCCCAACATTCCTCCACAGAATATAAAGAATAATTTATCAAATATTTCTTTATTAAACTTCACTGTCTACTCCTTATTTATAGATTCAAATATTTAATTTAACTTGTAATATTTAAAGTTTTAATAAATATTTTACTATGTTATTTAGTGAGATTAATAAGATAATAACACTTTCTAGAAAAAAACACCAATTTTACTAAAATACATATTAAATAATAAAATATTTACAGTGCATTGGAATACAAATTAAAATATAGTAAGTAATTAAAAATTATAAGTTATATACATAATGTATAATTAATAATTAAAGCCAGTATATAATGGAGTAAAAGTTGCATATACCAAAATTATTAATAACATACCTGCAATTATCATTAATATTACTGGTAAATTGCTTATAATTTTATCTAACTTATCATTAATTTTAATTTGTAATATATTAACTATTGATTGAAGCGATATCCAAATTTGTCCAGATTTTTCACCTACAGATATTATCGATACTTCATAATTTTCAAACTTATTACTAATAATAATAGCTGATGTAAACGTTTTACCATTCCTAATAAAATTTACAATACTGGAATATTGTTTAAAATTATCTAATTTATTTAAACAATCTAATGCTTCTATTAAATTAATATTAGATTGCAACATCAATGATAATGAATTAAGAAATTGCATTTTATTTAAACTTGTAGTGATTTTTTTTATAATTGGTAAACATAATAATTTATTGATTATAAATTTAATATTTAATTTAATATAAATTAAAATACATATTAATATACAACAAATAATTATTGGATATTTTATTAAAAAATTACTGCATTTTACAATACATTTAGTTAATAGGGATACTTCAATATTTAATTCACTAAATATATTTTCAAATTGAGGAATTATTAACACCAACCAAATTAATATTATTGAATTGACTAAAACTAAAACGGTTACAGGATATCTAATTGCCTTTGCTATTTTACTTTTCATATTGTTTTTTGATTCTAAATAATTAATAATATTTTTTATTGATTGATTAATATTGGCAGTCTTTTCAGATATTTTTATTATTTCTATTACAATATTATCAAAAAATTCAGAAAATATAGATAAACTATCAGATAATGTATATCCTGTCTGTAATTTATTTAAAATAAAATTTACAATTAATTTTCGTTCCTCTATAAAACAATGAGCTGTAATTTTTAAAGCATTAATTATTTCAAAATTATTAATAATTAATTGATATAAATTCTTAAAAAACGGTAATGTAAAATAATTAATTGGATCTTTGTATTTTGGTTTGTATTCTCTAATACTAATTATATTATTATATAAATTAAATAAATCTTGTTTATCATCTACTAATGCTAGTCTGTTATTAACAATATTATTTTCTAATACCTTACATTTATAAAATTTAATATCTTTATTCATAGCAATTTCAATAAATTTTGTACGATAAAGCTTGTAAATATTAGTAGCAAGTTTCAATAAGTTTATACCATAATAATATTAATTTGATATAATAACGTGTTAAATTTATTGGAAAAGTCAATTATTTAATTTTTTATAAATAAATGACTAATAATAACCACGAATTAACAAATAAAATACTTGAATGTTAATAATACATGTTGTAGATGTTACTATTATTTTTACTGAAATTTATCAACTTAAATTTAAATATTCAGCAATAACATTTCATCAACAAATAAACACACTAATTAATTTTGTACTACCATATCCAATAAAATGCAATTTTAGCAATTACACATTATTATAATCCAGAACCTAACAACACCAAAATTGACTACTACTCAAATACACAAAAACAAGTAGCAGTCTATAATTATCATTATTCTGCAGATATTCCTATGTATTTATCTGTTCCGAAACGAGTTTTAAAAAATACTTTTCCATTACTTAATGCAAATAATGTATGATCTTTTCCCATACCTACATTATCACAGGCTCTATATTTAGTACCTCTTTGGCGTACCAATATAGTACCGGCTTTTACAACTTGCCCTGCACCTATTTTTAAACCAAGCCTTCTACCAGCCGAATCTCTACCATTCCTAGAACTACCTGCACCTTTTTTCGTAGACATATTATTACCTCTTTAATGAAATTTCCAAAACCTTTACAACAGTCATATCTTGACGGTGACCTCTTTTGCGTCTATAATTATGACGTCTGTGCTTCTTAAATATGACTATTTTATCATCCTTTCTGTGCTCTAAGACTTGTACTTTTACTGCAGCACCATTAACTAATGGATGACCAACTATAACATTCGAAGAATCATCAGAATACATAAGAACATCGTTGATTTCTAATACATCATCTTTACTATTATTTATTTTATTAATCTTTAATACATCATAAGGAGAAACACAAAACTGTCTCCCCCCAATCTTCATTACTGCAAACATTTAAATTGTATATTGTTTATATCAATTGAACACTATTATTATTTTATCATGATATATACAAAATGGTCAAGTGGGAGTATATTTATCCTTGCATTACAAATTAATTTAAAATATAATAATATTAGTGGAGAGATGTCCGAGTGGCTGAAGGAGCCCGCCTGGAAAGCGAGTATACGTTTATTAGCGTATCGGGGGTTCGAATCCCCCTCTCTCCGCCAGTCTTTATATTGTAAATACATTATGTTGGATTTTGTACACACCAGTATTATATAAATAAATTTCTGTAATACTTTTGAATCGTTTTGATTTCTTGTTTAGCACGAGTTTTTCAAATTTTGTTGGATCTAAATCATTTTTTTTGTTGATTTTATGTAGTGTAATATAGTTCTATTATTTATCTAGTACACTATATTCGCAATATATATATCAATGACACTAGTGGTGATAATTAATAATAATAGAATATAAAAAGGATACAAATAATGAATTATATAAATACTATAGTAACAACAATCCCGACAATAGTACAATAATAGAAACTGAAAAAAACTTGATAAAAGCAATAAAAATAATAGTATAAAAGTATAGTATTCTGTAAATCTACTATTATTAATAGTATTAATACAAATTTGATTAAACAATTTTATAAGTTCTCCAATGTACTATCATAGTATATAGATACTATTTTTTTCTCTTTAGAATCTGTCTCATTATCTATAATATTTCAGTATTTTTCTTAATATTTTTTAGAGTTTTTTAATTATCCCATAACATATTATTATAATTTTGCTTTATATACTTAAATAATGATTAAATATATAATATTTGAATGGTATTATAATTAATATTATATAATTATCTATATATTGATTATGCAATTTATACAAAAAGTTAAAAAACACTTAGAACAAATAATATCTTTGGTGTTTATTATATTATTAGAAATATATGCCTATTATTTTCCTGGTAATAAATATAAATATTATCCTATTATAATTTTAATATTATTTGCAATAATTGCTAAGTGGTTTATTATAAATAATAATAAAAAATCATTATTATTTTATATTGGATTAATATACATTACATTCCCTATGATACATTGGTGTATTAATATTAATTATATTGATACTTTAATATTATTTGTTTTAATAACTGTTATTTATAATTTATTGTTATTTCTTTTATTTAAAATATCTGATGGGATATTTACAAGTATTAATAAAAAATTTTTAAAAATAATAACAAGTACATTTAGTGCTGTCTTTATATCTTACTTAACTTTAAGAATTAAATCATTACCTGACAATTGTCCTATTTCATTATATAAAGATTATTTAACTATAAGTACTTTGTTATTTAGTGTAATATTATTAATTAGCAATGTTGTATTTAAAAAAATAAAACCAATATTGGATTGTAATGATATAAAAGAGCTTATTAATACAGATAGTATTATTCCAACCAGAGGTATTTATATAAAAATAGTTCACGATTTTTTATTGATTAGTTATATTTACATAATATATACACAAATATTGTATATAATATACAGAATATTAATAAATACATAATATAATAAGTAGAGAGATATTAATATATACTATATGTTATGAATCCTAAATTATTAAGTAGTATAATTTTTAATTTAATAATATTTTTAGTATTAATAACTGATTCTGTAGTATATCCATTATTTTTCTTAATTTTATTTATATTATCATTAATGCAATGGTTTATTATAAGTAAATCAAATATTTTATTGTTATTTTTGATTACTTTGTATATATTACCTCAGTTATTTATTTGGTAGCTATTTGGGTACCGTATGGTAATAATGCAAGTTTATGGTATTTCAGTATTATTTGGAGTTACTTAATATTTGCCAGTATAGGAGATAAATTTATAGGTGGTTATAACTGGTTCCCAAGTATAATGCCAAATAAAACCTTATCTGGAGTGATTTTAGGATCAGTCTGTGCATTTATTACTGCTTGTGTGTCCTGGAAATATTTGCTAAATTATACAGAATATGAACATAGAATAGAAGCAATAATAGGCATTATTATATCAATAATACATGAACTAATATACGGTAAAATAAAACAAGTATTAGATATAAATGATTGGAAGAAAACTTTTGTATTGGATAATTTCGGATATTATATATCTATACTATACGCTGGAATAGTCTATGCAATTATTACAGTAGTATTTCCATATATATGGAAAAATTTATGTGGTATATTTAAGTAATTTACTTGAACCATATATAAATTTTTAAATAAATGTTAAAATACTATAGTAATAGTGAACGGTATATTATATGGAAAATAAGAATAGATGTAATGGTACTTTTGGTATTCCTAATTATTGGAAATCCAAAGTGTTATTAGAATATCATGACAATAGATGGTGTAAACCTCAACATAACGATAATGAAATATTTTCTACTTTATGTTTAGAAATATTTGCAGCTGGATTAAGTTGGAGGATTATTTTAGAGAAAGAACTGCATTTTAGAAAAGCATTCGATAATTTTAATCCAAATATAGTGGCATTATATGGTGAGAATAAAATAAAAGAAATAATGAGTAATAACAATATTGTACGTAATATAAAGAAAATAAAAGCTACTATAAATAATGCTAAGACTTTTATAAATATTCGGAAAGAATTTGGAAGTTTTAATAATTATATTTGGAAATTTACTAATAATCAAATAATAGACAATCATTTAAGAAATGGTAAAGATTTACAATCTAGCAATTCATTATCAGAGGCTATATGTAAAGATATGAAACAAACAGGATTTCAATTCATTGGTTCTATAACAATTTATTCATTTTTACAAGGCATAGGCATAATAAATGATCACTGGGAATATTGTGAATATAGATAATATCCATTAGTATAATACACAAATAAATTGCATTCGTAATACTCAAAATATTATATTTAATAAAATAATATTACGATGATCATTATTATGAACCGATTGTATACTATTCGCTGGCCAACAAAGTTAAAACTATTCCTATCACCAGCATGATGATATCTAAAATCATATATCATCAATATATCTTTAATATAGTAAATTCAATCTCACAGTAAAAGCAATAAAATAATATGTTGTATAAGGATATAATTATTACAGTATAGTTTTTTTTATTAAAAAGTATTAACTATTAGCTTCTGTTGTTTGGGAGTGCTAGCAATTAAATTAGGGGCAACTGAAGCTGTTATTGAAAATAATAATAGTACTAAAATATTAAATAATAATAAAGTAATAAATAAGAAGTCCAACTCAAATTCAAAAAAATAATAATAAATCCAAAAATAGTAAAAATATTTAAAAAAACTAATAATGAAGAAAATAAAGAATCAAATATTAATAAAAAAGAAACTAGTAGTAACTATTTTGTTAAGAGAATTAAAAAAGAATCAATGGAACTTATTATTTGTAATTTAAAATTACTAGAGGATCTAGAGCATGCAATAAATGAAGTGTTTGGTACGGATAAATATGATACAAATACGGATTGCAATATTGCTACGAAAGAGAGATTATTAAAAATTACACAAAATGTACGTAAGGTATACGAAAATATTGATAATATGACAATTAGTGATATAAAACAACAATTTAATAATATTTATGAGAATTTGATAGGTAATTTATCCGGAACTAATTGGAGATATAAGCATGGATTCATCAACTCAACAAAACCTTATGAAGTACTAATTGATTTCATATCATACTTCGGTAAGCTATATCTTAATACTTTAATGTATAAGAATGGTTCTTACCTAAGAGGCCATGTATTTTTTAATTAATATATTTTTAAGTATATGGTGGTATAAATCAAATATCATCATAGTATTTTGTTTACTAAATGATGTTATAAAAGTAGTTATAAATTAAATAAACGTACATATATTAATCGGAATGATGCGTTATGAGCATGGACTGAGTTTCTAAAAGCTCCCAACTCTTCTAATCTAATTGGTATAGAAAATGAGGTAGAATCAATAGCAAATGCTAAAGAAATATTTGACAAAGCAAATGCTGATCCAATACAGAAAGAAAAAATTCGTTTACTTGATAAAACTCAAATGGATAATTTATCAGCTATTGCTAATGCTAAGGATGAAGGATAAAAACAAGGGAAACAAGAAGGAATTGCTGCAGGATTAAAACAAGGTAAAAAAGAAGGATTAGCTGAATGAGTAGCAAAAGGGAAACAGGAAGAACAAAAGCAAATAGCTTTAAATATGCTAAATCAAGGATTAGATAATAAATTTATTGCTAAATGTTTAAATATTACTACAGAGGAATTAAAAAAAATACTAAATAAATAATATCATTGTAATTACTGAACAGATTAATTACTGTTCAGTATTTTTTATCATTCTTGATAAAATCTCTTTTTATACTGTACTAAAATATTTAGGTTATAAGAATGTATTGAAAACTTGATAAGTTACATTGTACAACATGTAAAATTGTATTATAAGTATTTTATTTATTAATTAGTAATAGATCTTTTCAATTTTATAAAAAATTTATTATGTATTTTACGTAATCTTTTTGCAATTGTTTTATAATTAAAAATATGTTAACTTTTCCAGAGGGTGTTAACTTGTATTTAATTCAATTATGATTAAAAGTATTTTAGGATATTTGTTATGTATATCATTAGTAATTCTCTTAGGAATTTATAAATCGAATAATAAACAACAGTATTTTGCTGATATAAAAAGTAATTATAAATATATAATATTAGGAATACTATTACAAATTTTTATGGTTTTATTATTATTAAAAAGTCAAATAGTAATAAATATTATTAGTTCCATCTCCAATTTTATCTTTAAAATAAAGGATGCAACTATTGAAGGTACTAAGTTTGTTTTTGGTTATTTGGGGGGTGGAGAATTACCTTTTGAGTTAAAACCTGATAGTAGTGCTTTTATATTCGCATTTCAAGCATTACCAACTATTATATTAGTAGGAGCTATATCAGCTATATTAACTTATACTAAAGTAATACAATTTATTTCGAAAATATTAGGATCGGTATTTAAGTATATTTTTAATATAAAAGATTCTATTGGCACGGTTTCTGTTGCTAAAATATTTTTAGGGCAAATAGAAGCTCCTTTATTAATAAAAGATAAACTAAGTTCATTAAAACAATTCGACACATTAATAATATTAGCCTTAGCTTTTTCAACTAGTTCAGCTTCTGTTATGCCTATATATGCTGATGTCCTAAAAAATATTTGTCCTAATGCTTTGAATCATCTTATAATATCTAATGTGATCAATGTAATATCAACTTTGCTGGTTTGTAGAATAATTATTCCCAAACAAGAAGATGCAATTAATACTAACAATTTAACTGAAGATATTCTATTGGTAAATAACAGTAAAAAGCCTTATAAACACTTAATAGATGCAATATCCAATGGTATAAGTAGTGGAGCTGATGCTTGGTGGGGTATAGTATGTGCTCTTATAGGAATGGTAGCTTTAGTTTTTTTTATTAATTATCTATTGTCATTATTACCAGAAGTAAATGATGAACCTTTAAGTCTTCAGAGAATAGTGGCATTAATAATGTATCCTATAACTTTATTATTCGATATTAAAAGTTCAGAAATTATGCAGATATCACAAATATTAGGTACTAAAATAGTAGTAAATGAAACTGTAGCTTTTTTTGATTTGGCTAAGTCTGGACTATCTACAGATAGCATAGTTAAAGCTATTTATGCTATTAATAATTTTGGAAACTTCGCTTGTATCGGAATAACAGCTAATGGTTTATTATCACTAGCTCCTCAGCAGGCTTTTATTACTAAGACTATAAATACTGCGTTCTTGTGTGGATTCATTGCTACAATATTAACAACAACATTAATAGGTATATTTTTATAAAGGATTAAACATTATGAATAAAAAATTTTTACAGAATGATAGGGCTTGGCAAGAAGAAAGTATATATAATGAAATATATAATTATTCAATTGAAAATCCTGATGAATATTGGCAAGCACAATTAGATAGATTGGATTGGATTACTGTGCCTAATATTATTAATAGAAAATCAGAAAATGGTATTACTGAATGGTTTCCAGATGGAACAATTAATGCTTGTTACAATTGTGTAGATAGACATACTAAAAAGAATCCAAATAAAATAGCTATAATTTGGCAGTCTAATGATTTTGAGGTAAGTAAATATATTTCTTATAAAGAATTACAAGATAATGTATGTATATTTGCTAATACTTTATTAAAACTTGGATTAACTAATAAAGATTGTATAACAATATATATGCCAATGGTACCAGAAGCAGTATATGCTTGTCTAGCTTGTACAAGATTGGGAATTAAATATACTGCTATATTCGCTGGTTTCTCTCCTAAGGCAGTTGCTACTCGTATGCTGGATTGTAAATCTAATTTTGTTATTACTACTGATTATAACACTAGAGGTAATAAAATATTTCCAATGAAAGCTAATATAGATGAAGTAAGAAAAATATTAAATTATGAAATAAAAGCCTTAGTAGTAAAAAGTAAAGGCATAGAATTAAAAGAGTGGAATGATAGTATAGATTTCGACTATTATGAAGAAAGTAAAACTGTAAGTAGTAATTGTCCTATTACTGCGTATTGTTCCAATACACCATTGTTTATATTGCATACTTCAGGTTCAGCTGGTGCTCCTAAAGGTATTACTATGAGTACTGGTGGTTTTTTATTATTCTCTATGGTTACTGGTAAGTATTTCTTTAATATGTTTGAAGATGAAATATTCTGGTGTACTGGAGATATCGGTTGGATGGGAGGTCATTCTTATGCCTTATATTCAGCTTTATGTAATGGCATAACTTCAGTATTTTATGAAGGAATACCAACTTATCCAAGGAAATCCATTTTCTGGGAAATAATAGATAAGCATAAAATAACTTCTTTTAATACAGCTCCTACAGCTTTAAGAGCGATATTACAGCACTCTGAGGATGACTACATAGAAACTTCAAGAAATACTTTGAAATATTTGGGAGTATTTGGAGAAGTACTTAAAAAATCAGATTGGGAATGGTATTTTAATTATGTTGGTAATGGTAAATGTCCAATAGTTAATATGTGGGGACAAACTGAACTAGGAGGAGTTTGTACAGCGCCCTTAAGTAATGTAAAATATATGAATGGAGAAGGACATATAGGTAAAAAATTCTTCGGTTGTAATTTTATATTAAAAGATAAAAATGACAATACTATAAATACACCTTATACTAAAGGGTCATTATTTTTAAAATATTCATTACCTGGAATGTTAATAGATATAGTTGGTAATAGTAATTCTATTAAGGATAATTATTATTCTAAATCTAAAGATACAAATTTATATTACGCTGGAGATGAAGCCTATTTCGATAATAATGGTAATTTTTGGATAACTGGAAGAAATGATGATGTATTAAACGTTTCAGGACATAGAATTAGTCCAATAGAAATTGAGGAAACGATAGCTCAATTGGAAATAGTAGCTGAAGTCGCAATTGTTGGATATCCTCATGAAATAAAAGGAGAAGGAATATATGCTTTTATAGTATTAAAAGACAATATATCCGAAGAAGACAAAATAAATGCAAAGAAAATAATAGATAATCATGTGAGAAAAACTATTAGTCCAATTTCTAAACCTGACATTATATCGATAGTTAGAGAATTACCTAAGACGAGATCAGGTAAAATACTCAAGAGAGTATTAAGCAAAATAGCTGCTTGTAGAGTAGAAGACATAGAAGACATTACTACTATTGACAATCCTGAAAGTATTACTAAAATAGTAAACGATATTAAGAATGATAACTAGTTTTTATATTTTACGTGTCTGTAAATAGTAAGAAATATTAAAGTAATACTTGCTATACAGGCACTCACATAAAATGACGTTACTATTTGAGATTTTTCAGCTATAAATCCTAATAATGTACCACCACATAATAATGACAAAGCACAGGCAAGATTATAAATACCTAATCCAGTTCCTCTCAAATTATCTGGTACTAATCCACTTATTTGAGCGGGGAAAGTGCTATTAGCTATTCCTGAATACATTCCCAAACAAAACATTGCCATTATGGTAATAATAATACTATGAGCACAAAATATAAATAATATATCAGCAATTATAAATATACTAACTCCAGATATAAATATGGTTTCTATTCTTTTTACTTTACCAGCAATAATGCCAGAAGAATAAGCAGCAACACTAGCTCCTACGTGAAATACAGCGAAGAATAAAGGAACTATATATAAATTTAATTTCCATACATAAGTAACGTAAATTAAAGACATTGAGTCAGTTATTTTAGCTAAATTATAAATACCAGCAACTGATAACAATGTCCAGTATTCGTTGCTTAAGTTTTTAATATCTTTTAATTTAATTTTATTTTGTTTATTATTATTAGCCTTATTAATTTCTATTTTTGTATTATCTCTATTTTTATTTTTTACAAAAAATGCTACTGTAATAACAGCCATAGTAGCTGGAATACAAGAACACCAAAATACTTTTTGAAAGTCTCGCAATCTATAATATAGGAAAGCAGCTAATAATGCTCCAACCAATGATCCAAGAGATGCCATTGACTGTCTAAACCCGAAACATATATTTTTATTGTCTTTATTAGTCCAATCGCAAACTATAGCATCTCTAGGAGTAGATTGCAGTCCATTACCCAATCTTTCCATAGCTTTAGCACAAAACAATGGCACGAATTTTGTGCATACAGCTTCTAAAGGTTTAGCTATTAGTAATAATACAGAACCTGCAAGGAATAATATTTTTCTGTTACATATAAGGTCACTTAAGTATCCTGAGAATACTTTCATTAAATAAGATATAGCTTCAACTGCTCCATCTAAAAATCCTAATTTTGATAAATTCATGTGCAATACATCTTTCAAATATATAGCAAAAAAACTGAATATTATTAAAGTTGAAGTATTAATAAAAAAAGAAGTAAGACCAACAGCCTTAATGACTGATGGAATATTATTATTCCTTGGCATAGATTGAAGTAATTGTTATTTATAAGGTATGTGATTATTATATAATAATATGAAAAATATTTGAAGATAGGATATAAAATATCTTGCAAAAATATAAGAACTAATGTGAAGGTAAATATTAGAAGTATTAAAAAGAAATTAATATTATTGATATGTTTTGATAGTAAGATAATAATTAGTATTATGGCTTTGTATTTTATTTAGATAAAGATTTGCTTAATATTATAAGCAACCAATTTACAAGGAAATTATATTTTGATTTATTATAATGAGATTTTATTAATTTTGTTTATTGGAGTATATGATTCAAATTTCTGGTCTCAATAATTATTAAAGTTTTACTTGGTATTAAATATTATATATTAATATAATAATTATAAATAATATATTTGTACAATATAAGTATTTGAGAAACATAGTTAAATTAAATGTCTCTCTAAATAAAATTTATTGCAATTATTTTATTGATTTTTGAAAGAACATTAAAATCCAGGTGAATAAATTGTATAAGCGAGCACGTACGATATTATTATATATACTGTATTAATTTGTACACTGTACTAAATATCTCAGAAAATATATACCATATAATGAATAGATCAATATTTAATATAATTTTCTCTATAATTTTCTAAATAATAAAATATTTATTAATAATCTAATTTAAACATTATTTAATATTATTTTCGTAGTCTATTGATAGAAACCTGTATTATTTTGTAATAATATGAAGTATTTTAAATATTTAAATATTGTACTATTACTATTTAGTTGCTGTTTTATTGTTAATGCCAATGAACAGACAGGAGATGATATTAACAAAGAGGAAAATGGGGTTACTATATGTTCTGAAGAAAATCAAAAAGGATGTCAGACATTTCTAAAAGAAGGTTTTTATTTAACAGATGAAATACATCATCCTATAAAATCATTTAGACTTGTATCAAATCCAGTAATATTATCTGATAAAACAGATGCCCCATTAAATAATAATAGTGATGTTTCAACCAATAATTCTAACACATCATCTAATACTTTATCTAATACATCACCTAACACATCATCTATATCATCTAATACATCACCTAATACATCATCTAACACATTATCTAATACATCATCTAATACACCATGTATATCTACTCAACATGAAATATTATTTAGTAATAGTGCGAATATGCATAATAAAGATAATAATATAAAATATCCACCATTAGAAGATGTTATGATCCAAATGCTGCCCAATAAAAACATCAATGTTACTAGTAATAATTTTTTAGTCTCAGGTAACAAACTTATTTATATTATAAATAGTATGGATGCTTCACATTCCAAATGCATATGGGTATATAAAGTAGATCCAGATAATTCATTTGATATTGCAAGTACTGAAAGATATGATGAAACCACTGGCAAATATTATGTTAGCAAGATTAGTAAAATGCCTGAAATACAACAGAAAGATAAATTAACTGATATAACAATTTATAATAGCCCTGATTTTCAAGGATTACCTGACTTAACTCAATATAAGAATTTGCAGAATATAAGAATACTATGTAATGTTTTCAAAGGGAAAAGTAGAGTATTTATAATAGAAAACGAATATAAAAGAATAATAGATTATATAGATAAAGTACATCCATTACAAATAGTTGAATTAGAAAAAACACAAGATGATAATAGTAGTGGATATTATTATTATGAAACACGAGAGACTAAATTTTTTGGTTTTAATCTTACAACTGAAACGTGGCCTGATCCCCCTGGGTCAATTACAGAAATGCATTTATTTAACTGTAGTAAATTATCACATATTGATTTCAGTAAATACTCTAATTTACAGAAACTATACATGTATGGAGATACTTTGAAATCAGCTAATGATGAACAATGGAATAGTATGGTAAGAAAGATATTGAGTCTGGCTTTAGATACTGTTATACAAGTAAAAGAAGCACAAATCAAAGTATTTGGTATTGCATTAAGTTCTAAGACACGAGAGCAAAGAAGGCAAGCTCCATTAACTCATGTTCAATTACCTAGAACTTTTACTGGGGAAATTCCTAAAGTTGGAGAACCAAAAAATTCTAGAATACAATATTTCTCAGCACTAGGTGCTAAATCAGTAGCTCAAGATGCTTTTATAAATAGTGCAGCATTAAAAGAATTAAATTTACCTAAAGTGAAAACAATAAATCAAGGTGCATTTCATGGTAATTCTGCATTAACAATTGTTAATATACCAGAAGTTGAAAATATTGTGGCACTAGCATTTCAGTATGCCCATTCGTTAACTAAAGTGGGTGATGTTGCAAATATACATGGAGATAATGGAATATTCATACCGTACGTAAAGACAATAGGCGGAGGTGCTTTCATGGCTGATGCTAATGCTCAGAATAGCATTATTAAGTATATTATATTACCTGAATGTACAAGTATAGCTGATAATGCATTTGTAAGATACAGAACAGTGAAGACAATATCTATTCCAAAATGTAAATTTATTGGGGAGGTAGCGTTCTATGATTGTTATGCATTAGAAGAGCTAGAAGCTACAGCTGTTGAAGAAATCTGTGCAAGATCTTTCCAATATGCTAGTAAACCAATTCGTAGTTTCAAAACAGTAAATGGTAACAAAGTATTCGATAAATGGTTAGAACTACCAAACTGTATAATTATTCGAGAACAAGCATTTTGGGGGGATGGTAGTCATAATATAAAGGGTACTGACATAGTAAAATTACCAAAGGCTAAACAGGTTGCAGACAATGCATTTAAAGCAGCTGATTTCCAATCAATTGAAGCTCCTAACGTAAGTAATAGCAATACAATATTATCGGTAAGTAAAACTAAGTAATTATTTATAAACAAATTTTAAATATTTTTACTGATCATTTATTTTTGTTTATTGCTACAAAAATCTTATAGTATCAATGTTTTCTAGGCAATACAAATAGAATAATATTCCTATTACTTAGAAATATAATGCCATAAATCCTTAATAAAAAAATAGTGAACATTGAATAGTTTATAATAAAAAGGAAGAACTGTCAAACTACATATTATGTATAGATAATGAATTTTATCAAATTATTATTATAATAATTGCAATAGTTAATCATAATAATAATTATTGATTGATGCATTAATACACAATAGTTGATCACAAGAATAATTTGTTAGTTGCGGAGTTGTAAAGTATACTAACATATTAATAATTAATATATTGTCAATACATGCTAAATTTATCATTACTTTAATTTAAAAGAAAAATTTAATTTACATTAAAACATATAATACTATTATTAATTAAATATAATATTATATTATTGGTTAAATAAATTAATGTATTTAATACAATTTATTAATAACAACCAATATATATAGCCTAAGGTGTTAATACTCACAATTATTGTATTATACAAAATCTAAATAGTTTATAATAAATTATTCTCCTGTTATTTAATAAAAAAATATACTAAGTCTTTACTAAAAATAAACTAACATATTAATAATACTGCTTAAATCGCTGATAATTAATTTCTATAGTATTGTAATAAAATAACATCTAATAAATTGTTAAATAATTTTAGCTAAACTTAATGCAATATTTGTATAAATCACTAGCTAAAGCATGACGTATTTACAGTATATAAAGAAAGAATTGAGTACTTATTTATATACAGAAAAAAGCAGATTACCTTTATTTTCGCCAGTTGTTTTAGGAATTGGAATACTTTTTGGCGTATATTATCCTATAAATTCGTATTTATATTTATTTCTAATAATACTAGTATTTATTATATTGTTAATAATATTTAATTTTATAATCAATAAATTTCAATTAAAATATTACAAAAAAGAAAAATCTGGAAGTAAAAATATAGCTGGAAGAACTGATATAGAAAATAATAATCATAATGCTACTAATATAGAAAATTATAATAATAATGAAGAAAATTTTAAGAATTGTATATATAATAATCAAAATCTAGAAAATGATAAATATCATAACAATATAGAAAATAATAAATGTAGTGATATTAAACTAAATATAACCAGTCATAAATATAATCATAATACTACCAATATAGAAAATTGTAATAATAATGAAACAAATAGCAATACTAGTGATAATAATACAAATATTGCAAATAATAATGAAACAAATATAAATAAAAAAACAAATCTGGAAAATTATAATAATAGTGCAATAAACATAGAAAATACTAATGATAACTTAAAAATAAATGATGGTAAAATACCTGCAATTCTAAAGAAGATTTATACAAAAATATTAATATTATTTATGTTAGGGTTTTATGTAGCGCAGACTGGAGGAATATTAAGAACTGAATTATTAGTTAATAAGCAATTTATTACAAGACAATATAAGAAAGTTTCATTTTATGCAGATGTAGATTATATAGACGAAACTCATCCTATAATGAAGAATATGCAGAGAATTAGTTTTAAAAATATCCAATTTATAAATAATAACGATTTAAATTTTATTAAAACTGCAAAAATGACTTGCTCAGCTAGAATTGCTCAAAATATAATGCCAAATGATAAAGTAAAAGTATTTGCAAATTTAAATCCATTAAAAGAAGGTATAGTCCCATTTTCATTTAATCAAAAACAGTACTATACAATAAATAATTTGGATGTAGCTGGAATAGCTTTTTCAATAAAGAAAATAAACTCTAATAATAATTGTAATAAAATACAATATTTAAGAAGATTATTAACCAGAAATATTATTAATAAATTAGGTCCAATTGAAGGAGGAGTAGCTAGTGCTATTATTACTGGAGATAAATCTTCTATATCGTCAAATATTAGAGAGGTATTTATAAAATCTGGAACAGCTCATATACTTGCAGTTTCGGGTTTACATATGACATTAATTTCATCAATATTATATATATTTTTCTTTAAATTATTTTTATACTTACAATGCTTTTTATTATTTATCAATCCTAAGAGAATATCAGCTTGCATTACTATATTATTCACTTTCTTTTACTTAGCAATATCAGGATTTTCCCCATCAGCCAATAGAGCTTTCATAATGACAACTGTATGTTTAATAAGTAGTGCATTAGGGAGAGGTGTATTATCAATGAGAAATATTACACTTTCAGCTCTTTTAATATTATTATTTGATTCTGGTGCTTTATTTTCAATAAGCTTCCAATTATCATTTAGTGCTGTTACTGCATTGATAGCCTTTTATACAAAATATAAATCTAAATTTATTGATTTTATAAATATAAATAATAAGTTTTTTAAACAAATATTAGTATATATTTTAGGGTCTCTGATTACTACATTAGTAGCCACAATAGCAACCATTCCTATATCAATAGCAACTTTCAATAAATTTAGTGCATGTGGAATACTAGGAAATATAATAGCTATTCCATTAATATCATTTTGCATTGTACCATTGGGGATATTATGTTTAATTGGAGGTTATAAATTTCATTGTGTTATAAGTACTTTTAAAGCATCAATTCATTTACTAATAAATTGTCTAACTTATATATCAAATTTACCATTAACTAATATTACTATAAAATCTCCGCATATTAATACTTTATATTGTATAATAATAGGTGGTATTTTATTATGTCTATTAATAACTAAACTAAGGCATATTGGAACATTATTAATAATTATTGGAATAAATAAATGGATAATTGAAAAAAATCCTACTACAGTAATATTACCGAAATATAATGTAGTGTGTTACGTAAAAGATGGGAATTTTTATTCTAATGTTAAATATAAAGCAAAAAATCTAGTACATGCAATACAAAGAAACTATGGTTTTGATAACACATTAAAAGTAAAATATTATCTGAATAACAAACAATATAAAGATAATACTTTTATATGGACTGATGGGAAACAAATGACTACTAGTAATACTAGTCATCCTTATTGTCCTATAAAATATATTAACCATTAAATTAACTGGCTTCAGCTGCTTGTCCTATTCCCTGCCCATAATCAAACCAATATGCAGATTGTCCTAGTCTCTTATTAGATTCTTTAACATCGAAATCAGATATGTATAATTTATGCACTTTATAAGCAAATTCAAATATAGTTAAGTAAGGGTAAGTTGTCATATCAACATATGTCATATAACAATAATCAAATTCTTGTACTTGAACTACAGTAGCTATACTTTTTTCATTATTATGGTTAACATTTAAAAAAGAAGTTAGACATACAATTATTTTGCTTATAGTTCCCTCATATACAAATTGCATTAGTTTAGGACTAATCCTGCCGCTTGGAACTGCTCCAATAAAAGGCGATGCATGTGCTGCCCCTGATCTATGAAATGTATCCGCTCTAAATGGAAATAAAGTAGAAGCAACAAAACAAGACCCACATACTAAACCAACTGCCTTGGTACCTGATGTATCGTCTTTAGTTAATCCAGCTCCGTCAAATGGAGTAACTTCAAATGTAATACCAGTATCAAATGGTTGACCATCTTTTTGAAAAAATTTTATAAATCTTTTTAAAGTAGCTGTGTTGCTAGTATAACGCTCCCATTCTTGGGTATAATCGAATTCATGAGTTTTTCTATTAGGATCATTATAATTAGGCATATGTATATTATATCTTTATAAACTCTAATAAGACTTTAATACAGTAAGAGTTAATTTTTTATTAATTGATTGCTATCAATAAAAAACATTTCACTAGGTATACAATATTAGGAAATAATGTAAATTATATTAATAATCAATAAATAATACAACAAGTTACAATATTGCTATTCCAATACTTTATTGTCAGTAATATTTATAATATATTTTTGTATAAAACTATTATATATTATTTTATAATAAAAATATATTGTTATATAACATTGTTATATAATATAATATATATATTATTTCAAGAATATTTACTTCCTATTTACTTTTACATGTAATAATAAAATTGATAGGATATATTTTAGTATAAAAAG
>CAMJRB010000016.1 GCA_946408175.1 uncultured Holosporaceae bacterium | reverse complement strand
AAAGATGAATATAAAATCTTTGAAATCATTATTAATAATATGTAGCAGTGTATTAATATTCATTAATAACAGCAATTACTACAGTATGTAAGAAGATAATAACAATATTAAAGATCTAAATAATAATATAATAAATGAAGATCAAAACAATTAGAATTCAAAGATTGTACAATATAAAAAAATGCAAGATGCAGAATTGCCTAAACTGAATAAACTTAAAGAGGAAATAAAGCAATCATTTACAAAATATCACAAGTGTATGTGGTATATAAAATTAATTGATACAATAGAGGTTGTGAAAAGCCGTTTAACAGAAGATGTGAATAATACTCCACCGTTTATGATAAAATATATATATAGCACAGAGTTGCAAAACTATATTAACCAAATAAACGTATTACATAAAGCTTTATTATTGAAATATGAGCAGTTAATAAATAGAAAGCAGGAAAACCAATTAGTAGAATTAGCAAATTTATATAAACGAGTGTATAATACTATGAACACATTCTAAAGATTAAATCATTTTAATACGTTTCCTATTAGATAACGGAATATAAATGAAGATTTAATATTTCAAACTCTAGAGGGAAAAGATACAAGAGATAAAGTAATGTTTCAGGACAATTTGGCAGAAGAACACGCAGATAATCTTTCATATGAAGCAGCAAAAGAAGAACAAGCAGGTAATATTTCATATAAAGCAGATGAATAAGTTAATATTTCATATGGATTGGATAATACTCCAAGTAGGATCAAGAGATCTAATAGTGTGTAATCTATAGTTTATAGAACAATTTATTAAGTATTATTTCTTCTCTTTTCTATGTATACTTTAATATTCTTTGTTTTATCTCTCTTGAATACTAAATGGCAGAAGTTAATAGCGTTGAAGTTTGTAGCAATAATACTTTTTGCCATTCTTTCAAGTAATTCATAAGATATTATTTGTTCTTCTGGAAAGAAAGTGTTAACTATATGTCTTAGTATTCTTATTTGCATTTCTATATGCTGTTGTTTGAATAATTTTAAGTTTAAATAACTATTATTATACAGTTCATTAATATTATTTTGTAATACATAATCTAAACAATCATTAGCTCTTTGTATTCTATCTATTGACTTATTTACATTCTCAATATTTAAATTATATTTATTACTTGACAATAATTCGTAGGATTGTCTCCATTTTACTCTCTCAAATTTAGTATCGTAATTCATTGAATCTTTTACGTATTCAGTAATATTAAATCTATATTTCAAAGTATCTTTTATATCTTGCGGAGTAAAATGTAATAAAGGTCTTAATAATATTATATCTTTAAAATTAGATAAAGGACTAATAGAAGCTAATCCTCTAATACCCGAACCTCTAGATAATCTCATAAAAAAAGTTTCCCATTGGTCTAAAGCATGGTGAGCTATGCATAAACAATTATAATTAATACTTTTACAAAAATTATATAAAAGATTATACCTAGCTTGTCTTGCTTGTAATTCTATTTTAGTATTTATATTACCATGCTCCCAAACTAATACTTTGTATTTAATGTTATTATGTTTTAATAATTCAATAATTGGCAAGATTTCAGTTGATGATTCAACTCGTAATTTATGATCAACTATGCAAGCTATTATTTGACAATTATTATCGTGAGCATATTCATTCAGTAATAATGTTAAACATAAACTATCAGCTCCTCCTGACAATCCTATAACAAATTTGTCTAAATCTTTAGGAATATATTGTTTTAAAATATCAGTGTTAATTAACATAATTAATAGAGTCAAATACTGTCATTATTCAGTGTATTAATAAATGATATATTATTATTTCTTAATATATCAGGTACTAGTGATGTAGCTGTCATGCCAGGTTGTGTATTAATTTCTAAGAAATATACATCCTTTCCATTATATCTAAAATCAATTCTAGCTATCCCTTTACAATTACATGCTTTATAAGCTCTTTCTGCCATTCTAAACATATAATTTTCAGTTGATTTATCTAATATATAATCAATCATATGTTTAGATCCACCCTCACTATATTTTGCTTCAAAATCGTAGAATCTATTTATAGATAGTATTTCTAAAGCTCCTATTGTTTTACCATTACTAACAGCTACAGTAAATTCTCTACCACTTATATATTTTTCTATTATTACTTCATTCCCATACTGCCAATCCATGACTTTTACTTTCTTTAAATCATTTTCATTAAATATTAAAAATATACCAATACTTGAACCATTACAAGAAGGTTTTATTACAAAAGGATATTCAATATTTATAATATTACTATTTATATCGGTATTGATTTTATCATTAATATCATTGGTATTAGATATATCATTATGTACAGTCGTTGTATTTGTAAAATTATTGTTTATATTTTTTATATCTGAAGCATTTATGCAATACCCTTCAATAGTATTAACTCCACTTGCTTTTACTATTGTTTTACATATTTGTTTATTAAAACAGATAGCTGAAGATAATACACTACTGTTACTGTAAGGTTTTCCAAAGACTTCTAATATACCTTGAATTAATCCATCTTCCCCACCAATGCCATGCAATGCATTATATATGTAATCTGGATTAGATTTATATAATTCTTCAGTTAGATACATTAAATCTTTTTTTACATCTATTTCATAGACATTAAAGCCGTCTTTTCTTAATAAGTTAGCAATATAAGAACCTGATTGTAATGATATTTCTCTTTCTGGAGACCATCCACCTTTTAATACAGTTATTCTATGTATATTAATCATTTGATGAATATATGTTTATTTTACTAAATTGATTATAAAACACAATTGCAATTACTTAAAGAATTTTAAATTATATTAATAATAATGTATTTTATTGCTTTGCGTTACAGTTTTTATATTATATAATTTAATTATAAGATATAAGTATAAAGTTATATTATTAATAAAATAGAAATCTATGAATATTGAAGAGTTTGACTTTGAAAAGAATAAATTACCTGATATTTTACCAATATTAAAGGTAAAATCAGTAGTATTAATGCCAAAAGCTCAATTACCTGTTTGTATATCTCCTAATAATTACACTGAAATAGAACATGAGTTAATTGAGAATAATATAATTGGTATTATACAACCTGATATTGGATTGGAAATAATTAAAACAGGTTGTGCTGGAATAATAAGAGAAATCCATAATATTGAAGAAGGAGCTACAGTAATAATTCAAGGATTATGTAGGTTTGAAATAACTGAATTATTACCTACTGATAGAAATGGATTAGAAAGGGCTAAAGTATCTTATACTAAATATAATGTTGATATGAATAATAATAATATTTTATTAGATACTAAATCTTTATTTTCAGCTTTAAATACTTACTTTAAACATCTAGCAATATCTCCAAATTGGGAAGAAATTGAAAAAACTTCTCCGCAATTATTAATATCAGCTCTAGTTATGGCTTGTCCTTTACACCCTAGTGAAAGACAATCATTATTAGAAACTGTTAATATTCAAGATCAATCTAATATGATAACTAGAATAATTGAAATTAACGCATTTGAGAGATTTAAATCTAGATATGTTAATTAAAATAAAGATATTAAAACAGTATAAATTGTAATAAGTGATTAATTATCTAATAATTAACATGTAAATTAAGTGCAAAAATCAAACTTATATTCAATATAAATATCAAATAGTTATTAGAATAATAATATACTATAAATGAAATAAATCATAATTGATATACTAATTAACATATCATTTGTATTGGAATAATGAACCACAATATATAAATAAAAAAAGCGGTACTTTTTAATACCGCCCATTAATTATTTTGAATTATATATTATATTAATTAATCTTTTCTATCGCCAATGAATCTTAATAAATGTTGAAATAAATTTATAAAATCTAAGTATAATTGAAAGGCCCCAAATATAGCTAATTTTGATAAGGCCTCATTACTAGGAGCATAATTATAAAATTGTTTTATATTTTGAACATCATAGGCAGTTAATCCACAAAATACAAATACCATTATTGCAGAAATTGCTAAGGATAGTACTGAATTATGTAAGAAGAAATGATTAATAAAGGAAGTAATCATTAATACTATTAATCCTATAAATAAAAATGTAGCAAATGATGTTAAGTCCTTCTTAGTAGTATATCCAACTATGCTCATACCACCAAATAATGCAGCTGATGAGAAAAATGCCATAGCTATACTAGAACCTGTATAAGCTAAGAATATTGGAGCAAAACTTACTCCCGTTAATGTTGCAAATGCCCAGAATAAATTATTAGCAGTACTTACCTGCATTTTATGTAATCTAAAAGCAAATAATGCAGCAATAGCTAGATTGCCAAATAGTAACAATATCATAAATGCTGTTGAACGAAACATTAAATTCATAAACTGAGTATTAGTAGATAATAAGAATGCTATAGCTCCGGTCAATCCTAAAGCCATAAACATTTTATTAAATATTCCTATCATATAAGCTCTAAGACCAGTTTCGTAACTACTAGCTTGTGCCTTAGACAAAGTGTTAAAGTTGTTAAAATCCATAAAATTAATCCTTCACTAGACCCTTTTTATATATTATAACATAATATAAAGTAAAGTACTTATAGCGCAACATTTGATTTTATTAATTATTAAGTAAATGTTATGCTTATGATTTTATTTATCCTTATCAGTAATTTAATTTGATTATTTATTTATCAGTTGTAAATTTGTATTTACTTCATTATACTATAATGTATTGGTTTAATAATAAATGTATTATTTATTTACTTTGTATTATATTATAATAAATATTTTCTATTTATATTTTGTAAATATCTTGTTATTATAACATCAGCTTTGTTTTCAATAAACATTTTCAGTGATATTTGTGATTATATAAATTATCGTAGAAATATTTATTAATAAATAATTTAACATCAGTAGTACAATTACGAAAATTATTAATAGTATCATATACAGAGTACTTGTTTATAAAATATTGGGCAATTATTCCATTTCTTTTTCAAACGATTATTTGTAATTTATAAATTAATTTTATATATTATATACTATATTGTTTTTAGTATTAATACATTATACTGGGTATAATTTATTTATTGTTTTAGATTCTAAATTACTATATATTATCTTTAATGTATTTATAGCATTATTATATTATTTATTATCTGAAGTATTAAATATATTATTATATTGTAAACTATTATGAGAAGTATGGTATTGTTACTTCAAAATATTGTACTAAACATTATACAAGAATTTATTGAAATTAATAAATTTGAAAACTTAGATTCTCCATCACAATATTCTACAAATAAACTATTGTTATACTTTTCAATACTAATATTATTATATTCTATAATATTATTTGAAATAATCTTAATCATCGCATCATATAAGTGAACAAATTACTATATAACTTGTTTCATATTTTATAAATACATCTATCTTATATTTTTACTAATAAGTTAAATTATTGATAGGATACATATAATAATATGCATCTTTTACTATTGATACTGTATAATATTCATCTTATATTTATAATGTACAATATATATACACCATCTTAATCTATTTATTTGGAATTTTTTCTTAGTAAACTGCACTATATATATTTATATAACATATAAATAACAAATATTAACAATGATATTTTATATCAACACAAATAATTAACAAACTATATTAATATATCTCTTTTACCATTTTTATTAGGTGGAGAGACTACTCCATTAGCTTCCATTTCTTCTATTAGTCTTGCTGCTCTATTATAACCTATTTGTAATTTTCTCTGAATATAAGTAACTGAGCATTTTCTATCTTCTTTTATTATTTCTAATGCTTGAGAATATAAATTATCATTACTACTATTATTTATATTCTCTATATTATCTGATTTTATATTTTCACTATTATTTACTTTGTTAAATTGTTTAGTTATTACATCCTCATAGTTAGGTACACCCTGACTTCTTATAAAACCAACTACTCTATCAACTTCCATATCACTTACAAATGGTCCATGAACTCTTAATATCCTGCCAGCCCCTGACATGTATAACATATCTCCTCGTCCCAACAATTGTTCAGCTCCTTGTTCCCCTAATATAGTTCTACTGTCTATTTTAGAAGTAACTTGAAAACTAATACGAGTTGGAAAGTTAGCTTTTATTGTACCAGTAATAACATCTACTGAGGGTCTTTGAGTAGCTATTATTAAATGTATACCAGCTGCCCTTGCCATTTGCGTTAATCTTTGAATAGCTACTTCTACTTCCTTGCCAGCTACTAGCATTAAGTCAGCTACTTCATCTACTACAACAACTATGTATGGCATTGGGTCAAAGTTAAATTGTTGATTTTCAAATATAGGAGTACCAGTTTTAGGATTAAATCCTATTTGTATTCTTCTTTCTAATACTTGATTTTTGTCTTTTGCATCCTTTATTTTTCTATTGAAATTATCTATATTTCTTACTCCTAATTTAGACATTTGTTTATATCTATTTTCCATTTCACTAACGACCCATTGTAATACAAATACTGCTTTTTTAGGATCTGTTACTACTGGAGTAAGTAAATGTGGTATATCATCATATACAGACAATTCAAGCATTTTAGGATCTATCATTATTAATTTGCAATCATCTGGTTTAAATTTAAATAATATTGATAAAATCATACAATTTATTGCTACTGACTTACCAGAACCAGTAGTTCCAGCTATTAATACATGAGGCATTTTAGTCAAATCAGATAATACAACATCTCCATTAATATTTTTACCTAGTATTAATGAAATACATTGTGTATTATCACTAAATTCTTTTTGATTAATTAATTCTGATAAATATATAGTTTGACGTTGTTGATTGGGTAATTCTATACCTAAAGCATTTCTACCAGGTATTGCTGATATTCTAGCCGTTGCTGCTTTCATAGACCTAGCTATATCATCACTTAGACTTATTACTCTTGAATTCTTAGTGCCTGGAGCTGGTTTGAATTCAAACATAGTAACAACTGGTCCTCTAGTAACATTTAGTAATTCCCCATGAACACTAAATTCTGCAAGAACTTTCAGTAATTCATCTTTCTCTTGTTGTAGTTTATTTGCATCTATTTCATTAGGTGATACTTGTGGCTTATCTAATAAAGAAATACTTGGTAACACGTATTCTCCAGTATTGTAATATAATTCTTGAGAATCATTGTAACATTGATCATCTTCATACTGATTATTTTCATAGTAATTACTACTATTTTGCTCATAAGAATAATTTGGTTCTTCTGTATTGGAGTCATTGAATAGATTATGTTCATTATTATTATATTGATTAATATAATTTTCATTATTATACTGATCAGTATTATTTAAATTACTACTATTAGGATAGTATTCTTCACTATTACAAGATTTTATATTGTCAATATATTCTTTATTCTTTATACCACTGTAGTTATTATCTTTGTATTGTTTTTTTTGATTGTCTAATTTAGTTCTGTTACTTTTTTGTATACTGTTACTACTAACATTTTTTATATTAAATAATGATTTAAAATTTTTATTATTTTTTTTATTATTAATTAATAACTTTGTATTATTATTCAATTTACTATTTAATTTTGTTTTATTTATACTTTTAGATTTTGTTCCAAAATTGGTAAATAGTTTCTTAATCCTAAAATTATAAGTAAATAAACATACATATTGAATACTCCATAATAGTATTACAAATAATATTAATACTTGCCATCCATGCAAAGCATTTTGTTTTAGAATATCAATGAATATTATTTTAGATAAGGCATAGCCTATACATCCTCCAGCATAGTAATCAAAACCATTTATTGTTAAAATATTTTTTATTGCTGGATAAGTAGATAATATATTTAATATAATAGTTCCAGTAATAATATATATTAATATAAAAATAAATTGGTATTTTTTATTATTATTATTAAATAATAATAATATGCCTCTTATAAATATTGAAAATGTAATAATATAAGCAAATAATCCAAAAAATTGAAAACTAATCTCAGAAATACTTGAATATATAATAGTGAATATATTATCAGTAATATTCGAAGATGCAACAAATGGGGTATAATAAGTATAACTTTCACTATTGTAATTAATGTATAAAAAATATTGAGCAAATAAAAATATTGAAAAAATAATATGAAATAATGCGATTTTTATATTTTGCTTATAGAACATTTAAGTAATTAGTTTATTATAAATAATATAATATCACACGTTTAGCTGCTCAACAATTTTAAGCCAATAATCTCAAATTAGTAAATCTAAATAATCTTTTAACAAATATTATGTTATATAAATCAATTCTAACGAAATATTAGAAAAGTATTAGCAAAAAATCTAAATAGTTGTGAAGATTACATTGATATCCTACAATATAAATAAAAATTTATATCCATGTATTACGAATACAGTCAATGAACAAAGTACTTGTGTATATAATATATAGAATGGTTTGTATGTAATAAACACATCACTATTACTGTATATTTTAAATATTATTTTATTACATATTATTAATTTGCTTGTTAAAAATTATATTGTTTTATTTACAAACAATTGTTAATATAATCTTAAATCAAATAATTAAATATACCTATGAGTAATATAGAAACTACAGTCTGTATTGTAGGGGCGGGCCCTGCTGGACTATTAACTTATGATTACTTAAATAATTATAATATTCCTACTATTATATTTGAATCATCCTGTAGTTATGGTGGGCAATGTACTGCCTTCTATAGAAACAAGCCTATTTATGGAGTACCTGGATTATATAATACAAATGCTGGTACTTTTATTCAAAGTATTTATAATAAATTGATTAATAAAGATAACTTAATATTAAATGCTACTGTTGATATTATTGATATCAATAACAATTTATTTTATTTAAAATATAATGATAACATTTACATTTGTAAATACTTAATATTAGCTACTGGTGCTAGTAGTATGAAACCAGTAATACCCAATATTAAAGGTATTAATGAATTTATTAATGATAAAGAATTTATACAGTTTTATTGTAATAATTTCGAGCAATATAAAAATAAAAAAGTAGTAATAGCTGGAGGCGGAGAATCAGCTGTAGATTATGCTATAGAATTATCCAAAATAGTTAATAATAACACAACACAAGAGACAACTAAAACATTTGATAATGCAAATATAAACCATTCTATGGTATCAGCCAAAACAGTAAATAACTCAAATATGAATTACTCTGTAGAATTAAATAAAACAGATAACAACCTGCCTATGGATTGTGCTATAGCTTCATCTGAAGAATTAATAGACTACTCTATAGAATCCAATAAAACATCTGATAATTTAAACATGACATCTAGAATAACTAATAAAACAACAAATAACTTTGTAGAATCTTTAGTAAAAGATAATAAATCAATATATAACTCTGTACAATTATCCAGCACAACTGATAATGTTAATGTAAATTGCTTTACAGAATCATCTAGAATAGCTAATAACTCAAATATAGAAGAATCTAATATGCATAATAACATTATTGCTAATAATAATAGTAATGTTGTTTTATTGCATAGAAAAAATAATTTAAAATGTGATAAAAGTAAGTTAAAATTACTGCATAATATTGATTTAAAGTTAAATCAAAATATTATAGAAATAAGAAAAAACTTGATAATAACTGATAAAGAAGAAATACAAGCAAATAATATAATCTTTTGCTATGGATTTACTTATAATAATAATTTAATAAAACAATTAAGTAACTTTGGATTAGAATTAGAGAACAATTTAGTCAATGTAAATTTAAATTCAATGGAAACATCTCTAAAATCTTGCTATGCAGTTGGCGATGTGGTAAAATATCCAATGAAAAAGAAAAACATTATTTCATGTTGTTTTGAAGCTGAAAGAGTTGTAAGAGCAATATTAAATAAAGAAGATATATATAATTCATGAATAATACTAAAAAACTAAATTATATTGAAATAAGAGGGGCAAGGGAACATAATTTAAAAAATGTAGATGTAAATATTCCTAAGAATCAATTAGTAGTTATTACTGGACTTAGTGGATCTGGAAAATCAACTTTAGCTTTCGATACATTATATGCTGAAGGGCAAAGAAGATACGTAGAGAGTTTATCTTCTTATGCTAGACAATTTTTAAACATGATGCCCAAACCTGATGTAGATAAAATAGATGGGTTGATTCCAGCTATTGCAATAGAACAAAAGACTATATCTAAAAATCCTAGATCAACAGTTGGAACTATTACTGAATTATATGACTTTTTAAGATTATTATTTGCTCAAATAGGAATACCAGTCTCTCCAGTTACTGGACTACCTATAATATCTCAAACTTCAGAACAAATGATAAATAGTATTTTAAATAATAATAAAGGTTCAACTATTTATGTATTGGCTCCAATAATAAGAGATAGAAAAGGAGAATTTCGTACTGAATTTATATTATTAAAAGAAGAGGGCTATAAACAAATATATATAGATGGGGAAATATATGATATAGATGATACTCCCAAATTACAGAAGACAATACAGCATAATATATCAATAGTAATAGATACTATAAAATTAGATAATATTAATGATAATAAATTATTAAAGAAGTTATCTAATACAATTGAAGCAGCCTTAAGAAAAGCAGATGGTTTATTAACCATAAAGGATTGTGCAACTGGAAATGAAAAAAATTTTTCAGAACATTATAGTGACCCGGACTCTGATTTTTGTCTTGATAGAATAGAGCCTAGATTATTTTCATTTAATAATGTAAAAGGAGCTTGTCCCGAATGCAATGGTTTGGGAACTAAAAAACCAATGGTGGAAAGAGATTTCGAATCTGATTTGGATACTAGTGAGTCTGATATAGGATTATATCTTGAGAATGAAGCTTGTGAACTTTGTAAAGGGGATAGATTATCTAAAGAAGCATTGTCAGTAAAAGTAGATGGTAAAAACATAGCTGAAGTTTCAAATATGTCAATAATTCAAATAAAAGACTGGGTATTGCAATTAAAAACTAAATTGTCTAAAAATGATTTAGCAATAGCTGAAAGAATACTAGAAGAATTAGAAAATAGAATGAAGTTTTTAATTGATGTAGGATTAGAATACTTGACATTATCAAGAGCTTCTGAAACACTATCAGGAGGAGAAAGTCAAAGAATAAGATTAGCTTCTCAAATAGGTTCTGGCTTGTCAGGAGTAATGTATGTATTAGATGAGCCATCAATAGGATTACATCAGAGAGATAATGATAAATTAATAGATACTTTAAAACAATTGAGGGATGCTGGGAATTCAGTTATAGTAGTAGAACACGATGAAGATACAATGAGAGCAGCTGATTTAATAATAGATGTAGGACCTAGAGCTGGAGTTCATGGCGGTGAAATTTGTGCTATTGGTAAAGTAGAAGAAATTATAAAACAAGAAAAAAGCTTAACAGGACAGTATTTATCAGGAAAAAAAAGCATTAGTATTCCCAGGAGAAGAAGAATTAATTTTAAAAACTGTATACAATTAATAGATGCTCATAAAAATAATTTAAAACATATAAATGTAAAGTTTCCACTGGGAGTACTTACTTGTGTTACTGGAGTTAGTGGTTCAGGCAAATCTACTTTAGTTCTAGATACTCTATTTGCAGCTGTATATAGTAAATTAAATAGAGGAACATTAAATGTGAGTAATTTAGGATTAATAAGAGGTATAGAATTAATAGATAGTGTAATAGATATAAATCAAGGACCTATAGGAAGAACTCCTAGATCAAATCCAATAACTTACGTGGGGTGCTTTACTGATATTAGAAACTTGTATGCCGGCTGTCCAGAATCTAAAATAAGAGGATATAATTCCAGTAGGTTTTCATTCAATATAAAAGGAGGTAGATGTGAAACATGTAAAGGAGATGGAGTTATTAAAATAGAAATGCATTTTCTACCAGATGTATATATTACTTGCGACCAGTGTAATGGTAAGCGATTTAACAAAGAGACATTGCAAGTATTATATAAAGGAAAAAATATATCAGAAGTACTTGATATGACTATAGATGAAGCTACTGAATTCTTTAAAGGACAGAATTCTATTTATCCTAAACTTAGTTATTTAAAAAGAGTTGGATTGGGATACTTAACTTTAGGACATAAAGCGACAATATTGTCAGGAGGAGAAGCTCAAAGAATAAAATTAGCTAAGGAATTATCAAAAAGATCAACTGGAAATACTTTATATATATTAGACGAACCAACTACTGGATTACATGCAGAAGATGTAAAGAAATTACTAGAAATACTACAGTTGTTAGTAGAAGCTGGTAATTCAGTAATAGTAATAGAACATAACATGGATGTAATAAAGACAGCAGATTGGATTATAGATATAGGACCGGAAGGAGGAGTAAATGGAGGTAAATTAGTAGTAGAAGGTACTCCAGAAACAGTGGCTAGATGTCCAGAAAGCTATACTGGCAGATATTTAAAGAAATATTTGAATAGTGAAGATTTAGAAGATATTTAAAGTATATATTAAATTGATATAGATATAAATTGTTATATAATAAAATTAATTAATTGACAAGGATTGTATAAAGATAGTGCACTGATTGTAGTGTAAATGAAGTTTATAAAATCAAATATTGGTTTTTACCAGATGTTATAACCATATATCAGACAATTGCAATAAATAGTAAATATTATTAAGCATTAATAACTAATATATCAACACTTGATTTTCATTGGCATACACTTATAAATATTAACTTTTCATTTATTTGGCTTTCCTAATTTATATTTAAATTTGTTATTAATAATCATATTAATATTTATATTCAAATATTTATAAATTATACAATAAACAGAATTATACATTGTTGTTTAAAATCCAATTGGTAATCCTGTTCATTAGAATACTCCTCTGAAAATCTTATATAGGTATTCAAATAATTCAATTGTAATCCATAGTAATATCTAATATTTTATATATATTTACTTTGTATATATTTATAACATAAAACAATTAATTATATTTGTACTTATCTAGAAAAAGTATTATATCAGTAAATATATCAAATGCTTCTACGAATTCCTTCGACCTAGATGCTTGCATTAGTAGTGTATCGTATGAATCTGAAAGTAATTCATTTTTGTATGCTTGCACATCTTTATTACCAATATCCACTAATTTTAAATGCACTTGTAAAACATTGTCTGCATCTAACTTGTTTGCGTACTCATCTATGGGTTTATTTGACTTAATCCATCCAGCAATGATACTATCCACTATATCTGTATAAAAATCTTCTGTTGTTGAAATTTTTTGCTTCTTATTCCTTAGAAATTGTAATAAACTACTTATATCATACTTGTTATTTGTCATATTCTCAAATATCGTGCATCTATATAAATCATTAATAGTTTTTATGTTGTTTGTTGGATTACTCATTAATGCAATTTGGTTAAATAAAAGTGATAAATTTTTCAATTGATTATCATCGAATCTTTTTAAGGCTATTCCAAGTTTTTCAAATTTATCTTTAGAAGGTAATAGCTTTTTCTCTGGAGTTAATTTATTCCTTTTCTCGTTAACAGATACGAATAAAGGATAAAGAGCTTGTTGCAAATTAACTAATCTCTTCAATGCTTCTGTTGTCTGATTTTGACATATAGTTTCATCATCACATTCTAGATACTTCTGATTAATAAAATTAATTAATGATTTTACATTGTTCTTGTTAATTTCATTAATCTGCACTGCATATAGTACTGTAGTAAGTGAATTTATCAGCTTTTGTTTCCGTATGTTTGAATGCATTTGCCTGTATATTTCTTTCTATTTAGCTGATAAAAATTGCATTTTTTGTTGTATTGATTCATCATCCTTTGTTTATGTGTTATTTGTAAACTCTTTTTTTATAGAATTAACTACGTTGTGTAGTTGATTATATTTATTCTCTAATGTATTGCACTTAATAACATAATTACTTAAATTGGAACTTAAAGAATCGTAGTCTATTGTATTATTACCAGTATTAATCTTTGACATCACTGTATCATAATCTGCTTCATGTAGCAAATCCTCACGTAACGATTTAGCATACAAAGTTTGGGGATCTAATTTTCTCATTGTAATAACAAGTTGCTTATACAAAGCGAACATATCATTAATGAGTGTAATACATTCACCATGGATTTGCATTACATCCTTCATCATTGGATCCTTTTCTAACTAAATCATTGGATCAGTTTTTAACGGATACTGTTTAGCAGCATCATTACTACAAAATCCCGTTTCAATACTTGAACAAAGAATACCAAGTAAAGCACAACAAATTTTCTTGTTCATATTGTTTTTCAACCATGTTACATACAACCTAATTATTATACTAATATAGTATATTTAATAATACAAGTATAGACAATTTTTTTCTCAACAATTATTTAACTATTAATATTATAATTAGTCTTGCATTTAGTTATTAACAAAGTATTAATTTATGTATCTATTATGGCTTTTTTATTATCGGTACATTGTTGATTGATTATTAATTACTAAACATTTTTGAAAAATTAGTAGATATTATTGATTTTGTATATTGTAAAATATCTTATGTTATTGGTTTTTATTACCTTTTTCTTTATGCCTCTTCTGTAATCCTTGAATAATTACATTGTCTGGAAGCCTTAAGTCTATTGATACTACTGAGTGTTGAATGTTTGATTGTTTTAATAATTTTTCCAACATTGTTAATAATTTATGCATTACATTATCAGTACAAGATGGGAGTTTTACTGTTATTTTATTATTGAATAGTAAATCCCATCTTCTTTGTCTTACATATGTCATTGAATATAATTCCTTTTTTATCTTTGGATATTGATTTAATATTTGCAACATTTTATATACATTTAAATTAGCATTAGTACCAGATACTAATATTAGATTTGGATTAACTGTAACATCTTCAATAAAATGACCTTCTTTATCAATTAAAGTATAGATTTTATTATGATAATATACAGATATTGGTACTCTTTCAGTTACTTGTATTTTTATTATATTAGGTAATATTTTATGTATACTAACATCCTTAATCCATCCTATATTTATTACATTATTTAACAAATTATTAGTTGATAATTTAAACATACTATCACCTTCTTTAATTCCCAAATTAGTTTTTATTAATTTTTCTACTTTTTGAGATGCTCCTATTACTATCAATGTTTTTACCTGAGCACCAGTAAAATTTAATATAGTATTACATAAATTATCATAAAATTGCATTATATTTTGTTTATAATAAAATCCAATTGTGAATAATATAGTTATAATTAATAATAAAATATACCGTTTTGATTTTCTTGTCCTAGATAATACCACATTGCTTCCTGTTTATTTATAATTACCTTTCAACATTTCAATTTGATTAAATTTTATTAATTGATCTATTATTTCATCTAATGCTGAACCATCCATTATTCTGTCTATTTTATATAATGTTAAGTTTATTCTATGATCTGACACTCTGCCTTGAGGAAAATTATAAGTTCTAATACGTTCTGATCTATCTCCGGAACCTACTTGATTCTTTCTCTCTTGAGACCTTTTAGATTCTCTCTCTTGTCTTTCATGTTCATAAATTTTAGATCTTAATATTTTCATTGCTTTTTCTCTATTCTTATGTTGAGACCTTTCATCTTGCACTGCTACTACTGTGCCTGTAGGTACATGAGTAATTCTCACAGCACTATCCGTTTTATTAACATGTTGTCCACCAGCTCCAGAAGATCTATAAGTATCTATCTGCAAGTCTTTTTCGTCTATTTTTATATCGAATTCCTCAACTTCAGGTAAAACTGCAATAGTAGCAGCCGATGTGTGAATTCTCCCAGAAGCTTCAGTTTCAGGCACTCTTTGAACTCTATGTACTCCTGATTCATATTTTAACCTAGCAAAAACTCCTTTACCTGATATACTAATACTAGCTTCTTTTATTGCTCCTATATCTCCTTCGTGAAAATCCAGTATTTCAAATTTCCATTTATGTAAAGCTGCATACATTTCATACATTTTAAATAAATCAGCAGCGAATAATCCAGCCTCATCTCCACCAGTACCAGCTCTTATTTCTAATATAGCTCCTTTATCATCATCTATATCTTTAGGTAATAATAGTATTTTTATTTTATATTCTATTTCATTTATTTCATTTTTTAAAGTTAAATATTCTTCTTCAGCTAATGACTTTATTTCATTATCATCTGTACTATTTATTAATACTTGCAAATCTTCAAATTCTTTTTCTTTATTAAAAAATACTTTGATAATATCAGCTAATTCTGTAAGATTTGAAAATTCTTTTGATAGAGCTACACTTTCATTTTGATCAAAATTAGTACTATTATTAAGTTTTTCTTTGACTATTTCAAATCGTTCTAAAATTGAATATAATTTATCTCTAAATATATCCATATTATTTTTACATATACAAAGATATATATTTTTATTATAACATTTTTAATAGATGCCCAGACACAGTTTGTTTTGTGTTAACATAACACTATGAATTAATAACTAAATAAATAATGTTAATTACTATAGTTACATTATTTCCTGAGATGTTTCCAGGACCTTTAACTTGTAGTTTATTAGGTAAAACACTAGGTACTCTATGGGAACTAAAAACAGTCAATATAAGGGATTTTTCAGATAATATATGGAAAAAAGTAGATGACACTACTTACGGAGGGGGAGCTGGAATGGTTTTAAAACCTAATATAGTGCATGAAGCTTTAAATTATGCTTTATCTTTATATAAAGGATTAAAACCAGCAATAGTATACATGACTCCTCGAGGTAAAGTATTTAATAATAATATAGCTAAAACTTTAATAAATAATAATGGAATAATAATATTGTGCGGAAGATATGAAGGTATAGACCAGAGAGTAATAGATTACTGGAAGACTAATAATAATTTAATGGAAATAAGTATAGGAGATTATGTACTGTTCGGAGGAGAAATACCTGCAATGGTATTAATTGAAACTTGTCTAAGATTTATTCCGGGAATTATGCATAATTCAGAATCAGTAATAGATGAGAGTTTCTCTGTTGATCTTTTGGAGTATCCACAGTATACTAAACCTGCAATCTGGAATGGTAATAGTGTACCTTCTGTTTTGTTGTCCGGCAACCATTTAGAGATTGCAAAATGGCGGACAGAGCAATCTAAACAGATTACAAAGGAAGTTCGACCTGATTTATGGGAGAAGTATTTAGTATCACATAATAAATAATTAATAGTGATAATGTAAGTTGTACCGACTATTACATATTTACTTCGGAGTATTTTATGAATATTTTAGAACAAGTTAATAAAGAATATATAGATGAACTAGTAAAAAATAATCCAGTACCTAATTTTAGAGCTGGAGATACAGTACAAGTAGCTATAAAGATAAAAGAAGGAGATAAAACTAGGACTCAATTATTTGAAGGAGTTGTAATTGCAAAAAAGAATAGATCTATAGGCTCATCGTTTAAAGTTAGAAAAATATCTAATGGAGAGGGAGTAGAAAGATTATTCCATTTATATTCTCCAAGTATATCGATAAAAGTATTAAAACACGGTAAAGTCAGAAGAGCTAAATTATATTACTTAAGAAAGAGAACTGGAAAAGCAGCTCGTATTGCCGAAAAAGTAAGACAATAAATAGCAAATATTTATATCCACTATTACCATTTGTTTAGTAATAGTTATTTGGATGTAGTATTTTGTTACTGTCGTTTAATAAATTTAAAATCGTGTATCCTCATGAAATCATGAGGGTACTATATTTGAGTATAATATAATCAGAGTATTGTATTATAAACAATAGTGTAACATATAAGTAATTATGTATATAATAAACAATTCCTACGTATATTTTATTCTATATTTATTATTTACCAAAATAAATTAATTGGAATGGTTAAAAATAATGATGTTAAATCAAATGCTAGGCTCCTATATTGTTATAAGAGCCATTATTTTATTAATGATTAATTAGCTAAACACGCTAGTAATAGTATTGCTACTATATTGATTATTTTTATCATAGGATTAATTGCAGGTCCAGCTGTGTCTTTATATGGATCTCCCACTGTATCTCCTGTAACTGCTGCTTTATGAGCTTCAGAACCTTTACCACCGAAGTGTCCTTCTTCTATGTACTTTTTAGCATTATCCCAGGCTCCTCCTCCTGAAGTCATTGATAATGCAACAAATATACCAGTTACTATAGTACCTATTAGAGTGGCTCCCAAGGCTGCAAATGCTGATGCTTTATCACTTATTTGTTCAATAAAGAAGTATACAATTACTGGAGCTATTAATGGCAATATTGAGGGAGTAATCATTTCTTTTATAGCTGCTTTAGTTAATAAATCAACGGCAGTTTTGTAATCTGGTTTAGTTTCTCCTGTCATTATCCCTTTTATTTCTCTAAATTGTCTTCTTACTTCTACTACTACTGCTCCTCCAGCCTTTCCTACTGCCTTCATACCGAATGAACTAAACAGATAAGGTAACATTGCTCCAAACAATAATCCTACTAGTACATATGGATTCTGTAAATTAAAATCTATAGAGATATTAGGGAAATAGTGCTTTAAATCTTCTACGTAAGTAGCAAATAATACTAATGCTGCTAATCCAGCCGATCCTATCGCGTAGCCTTTAGTTACTGCCTTTGTAGTATTACCGACTGCATCTAGAGCATCAGTTATTTCTCTTACTTCACTTGGCAATTCAGCCATTTCAGCTATACCACCAGCATTATCAGTAACTGGGCCATAGGCATCTAAAGCTACTATAATACCTGCGAATGCTAACATTGTAGTAGCTGCTATTGCCACTCCAAATAATCCGGCTGATAAATAAGCTCCTATTATACCAGCACATATTACTAATGTGGGTAAAGCTGTAGCTTCCATAGATACTGCTAATCCTTGAATTACATTAGTTCCATGTCCTGTCTCTGATGCTTTAGCAACTGATTTTACAGGTCTGTAATTAGTAGATGTATAAAATTCAGTTATCCAAACTAGTAATCCAGTAACTGCCATTCCTATGAAGCAACATTGTAACAGATTAGTAGGAGTAAAATATGTTCCTCCTATTGTATATAGTTGTTCATTCAATGAACCGAAAATAGAATTTGTTACAGCGTATATAAATACAGCTGAAAATATTCCTGAAGCTATTAATCCTTTATACAATGCTTTCATTATTTTATTAGATGCATCTAATTTAACAAAATAAGTACCCAATATAGAACCTATAATACAAACTGCACTTAATGCTAATGGATACAACATCATAGTTGACTTAAAAGTTTCTCCAAAGTATATATTAGCTAATACCATAGATGCAACTATTGTAACAGCGTAAGTCTCAAACAAATCAGCTGCCATACCTGCACAATCACCTACATTGTCTCCAACATTATCTGCAATTACTCCAGGATTTCTTGGATCATCTTCAGGTATATTTGATTCTACTTTACCAACTAAATCAGCTCCAACATCAGCTCCCTTAGTAAATATACCTCCTCCTAATCTGGCGAATATAGATATAAGAGATGCTCCGAAACTAAATGATACTAAAGCTTCAGTTATTGCTCTAGAATCTAAACCAGTTCTAAGTAATATGAAGTAATAGCAAGCAACTCCTAGCAATCCTAATCCTACTACTAACATGCCAGTAATCGAGCCCGCATCAAATGCTACTGCTAATGCCTTAGATAACGATGTCCTAGCAGCCTCTGTAGTTCTTACATTAGCTCTTACAGATACATTCATTCCTATATATCCTGCAATTCCTGACAATACAGCTCCTAATACAAAGCCTAATGTTACATACAAAGATAATGTAAACATTAAAATAGCTACAATTACTATACCTACTATTGCTATTGTTGAATACTGTCTATTTAAATATGCTTTTGCTCCTACTTGTATGGCACTAGCAATTTCCTGCATTCTTTGGTTTCCACAAGGTAAAGCAAATACTCCTCGTATTTTATATAATGCAAATACTATTGCTAATAATCCACATGCAAGTATTAATAAGTTTGTGTTTCCACACATATGTCCTCACAAATTAAAAACTTGTCTTACAATATTATTATACATTAATTAACTGATGTAAATTTGTAGTTATAAAAAAGGATATATAAAAGGCAGGCGTACTTCTTACAAATACACCTGAGGTTTTGTTATTACTATTTTTTCGAATGTATTGAATTTATATTTTTTTTGTTCATTTTTTGTATTCTAAATATTTTAGATGAATCATTTTTATTATTACTACTTTTATTAATTTCATTATTTACATCATTTAATACTCCATTATTATATGTATTGAGTTGTTTTGTATCATATTTACTTACTCTAGGTCTGGTTGATCTACTTCGCCACTTATCGATAAAAATAGTTAAAGTATTTTTCTCTATGCTGGGATATAATTGTTTTAATTGCGAATATCGTTTATTGGTGAGTATTTCTGAATGTTCTGTATTAAAAAGTGAATTCTTCTCTTTCTTAAATATATCCAAATATGGGTGAGAGAGCTTCTTGAATGCTTCTAATTGTTCATTAGTTAAAGCATTCTCAGAGCTTTTTACTGCTTCATTGCGAGTGTATTTTTGCAACTGTGCTCTTTGGATCCCACGATCATATTTTACATTGTTCTCCTTACAATATATCTGCATTAGCTTCATTTGTGCATCTCTCAAAGCATCTCGCGACTTTTGTTTATCTCTACATTGATTTGTATTGTTTTCGTCCTTACTTCGAGCACGTTTTTGGAAAGCTGTTTTAAATTTGCGATAGTATCGCTTTACTTCTTCGTTATCATGTTGGTATAATCTTGTAGATTTGTAAACAATAAGTCTTATGTCTTTTAGTATTCCAGCATCAATAGTAATATGCTTTTTCTTAAAGAACTTTTTTGTGATTGATTCTAATTTTCTATATCTCTTCTGAACAATACTCATCTCACTCATATCACTACGTATATTTTGTAACGTATTACAAACTAATATAATATATTCTTTTAAAGTATTTTCTGTTATATTTGTTATATTATATTGGTTTAATATTGCAGTAATGTCTTGTACTACATTTTCTAGCGTAGTATTTTCCTTTAATATATTAGTAATATCATTATTGTTTGATTTATCATCTTGTTCTGATAGATTAATTATTAATGATCTTGGATTATTATCGGATATATTACTATAATTAAGGTTATTATTATCTTGTTGTATTACATTTTCTTGTAGTTTATTAATATTTCTCATTATTCCTTGATTATTTATCTCATTAATTTGCTTATTTTGATTCAATAAAATGTTTATATTATTATCTTTTTCTTGTTTGATATAGTTTAATTTTATAGTATTGGCATTTATATCATTATTTTTACTTATAAAATTATCTATATTATTTTTATTAGAATTTTCATAATTTGACAGATTATTTGGCAAGATTTTGTAATTATTAGGTATATCGTATATATTATTATAATTATTGGCACCATTTGTCATTTTAATTTGCTCAATAATATTACTTATTGAAGTATTTGGATTGCGATTCCTTTGTAAAAAGGTACTATTTGTAAAATTATTTGAATTCAAGACATTAATTTGATTTCCTGAAACAAGTGGATATCTTGGATATAATGGAAAATTTTGAAGCAAGAAAAAATTTATATTCGATTGGTTTATATTATTCATTGGAGTAAACGTATTATTAATTGGTGTGTTATTAAATATATCTAGTAATGTGCTACTATTCCAATATTGTAACTTGTTATCATTTTTTATTCCTATTTTTATTCCTAATTCAAGATTATTCATACGTGTAAAAATACCATTACTTAAATCCTGAGGATACAGATTGTACATTCTTTTATCATTTGTTTGATACTTATTATCATTCATAGCATTTCCAGCGGAAACACTAATTAATAAAGATAATAAAACTTTGGATAGTTTTGACATATAACAACTCATGCAAAAAAATATCATTCATTAATATATTATTATTCTATAATTTAATACAAATAGTGTCAAGAGATTTTTTGTATATTATTAATTTTTTATATAGAATATGAATATTGATTAATAAAATGTTTTTTACTTCATATTTTATTTTGATTTACAAAATATTGTTGTAATATATTGTTTGTATTAATGATATACACGGAATAAAAGTATAAGATAACTATTTTTAATAAAGATTCAATTAGTTAATATTTTTATCTTTATAAATAAATACAAATACTTGACTTGTTTTTTTTGATTAGAATTGTATTAGGAGGATATATTTATGGAGTTATTATGAATTCTAAATCTTTAAAGAAGCTGGCACTAGGCTTGACTATTAGTACTTGTGTAAGTAGTAGTATTTTGTACAGTATGGATGGAGAGGATACTAAGCAGAATATTAGCGATGAAACTAGTATTATCAAAACAATTCAAAGTATTGATTTAGAACAAGAGATTAATAAATTTAATCAATTACATAACAACAAAGATTATAAATATTTAAGTACATTAGAAAATAAAATTACTAGCAAGAAAAACGACTGTTATTCAAAATAAATGATCCAATGGATTACTGAAACTGCTCAGTATTATAAAAAAACTGAAATAATCAGTTTTGAATTTCGGAAAATATGGGATAATTGTCTCTCTAATTACCATAATTTAATGAAAATAAAAAAACAGTATAAGAATAATAAAAAGCTTATACAAGTTATAGAAGATAAATTAGATGAAAATGAGAAAGTAAAAAACGCAGCATCTGATGAATGGCTTTATAAAAGAGTGCGTTTAAGAGAGATATTACATAAATTATGTGATAAAATTAACTATATGCATCAACAAAAACCTAGTATTAATGATAAGCTTATACAGGAAATGAATACAGCAATTGATACTATGCGAGAGAAGTGGAAATAAGGAAAACTAAAATAACAAAGTATAGATAATTAATATATGTACTAAGCTATTTTACGGTAATTAAAAATCAACTAATATCTAAATATATTATGTAATATATCCTATAGTGAACAATACATTATATTACATTATATTATATTATATTATAATACTAAATATTATTATGTAATTAATAAATTTATTACACAACTATTTGTTTCATAATAATAAGTAAAAGTATAATTGTGGCAATTCCAGATAACATATTATTACTACAAGAGAATATTGAAATAAACAATAACTATTAGTAGATTATTAAATAATTTTTATGTAATTTAATAAGAATAAAATCATTAATAAAATTTATTAGAAATGTATAGGGATTTTAAATAAACATAAAAAACAATATAACAAAAGTATATTACATCATTTATTAATATTTTAAGTAGTAGATAATATAATATCATTATGAGTAGTGATAAAGTACTATATGTAGATTTGATAATAATTTTAAAAAAGCATTGAACTCTTGAATAAATTAGAATGACAAAATATATTTATATATAATAAATAATATGCATCAATAATATGATATCATGGATGGGTAGTAAGATTTATCTATAACATAGATGTATATATGAATATAATATTAGCAACTAATAATAAAGGAAAAATTAAGGAATTTAATGAATTAATTAATAATGCCAATATAAATCTAGTATTACAAAGTAATTATAATGTTCCATCAGTGGAAGAAACTGGTACAACTTATGTCGAAAATGCAATAATAAAAGCTAGAAATGCTTCCAAATATACTGGATTACCATCAATATCTGAAGATTCAGGATTAGCGGTGGATTGTTTAAACGGAAGACCAGGGATATATTCAGCTAGATATTGCGGTCCTAATACAACTGCCGAGGCAGCTAATAATAAAGTAATACAAGAAATCAAGCAATATCCAATAGAACAAAGAACAGCAAAATACTGGTGTATTATAGTGTTTATGAAAAATGCCGAAGACCCAACGCCAGTAATATGTCAAGATAGTTGGGAAGGAATGATTACTGATAATCCAAAAGGAACTAATGGTTTTGGATATGATCCCATTTTTTACTTACCAGAATTAAATAAAACAGTAGCAGAAATATCAATGGAAATGAAATGTAAATTAAGTGCTCGTAGTAGATGTATAAGACAAATGGTTAATATAATAAGTAATATTTATAAGTAGTACTATACTCAATATAGTAGCAAGCAGTACTTGCTAAAAATCGTTAGACGAATCACAATGGCTATAGCATTTAGTTGGTAATTTGTACTGTCTTTAATTATATTTTATATTAATTAAATAATTTTAATTAAATAATTTTATAATATATCGTAAAATTGCCCTAATATAACAACCATATAAATCTGTAGGTTTTGGAATATTTAACAACATTAGTGCATCAATAACATATGAAGGAAATTG
>CAMJRB010000015.1 GCA_946408175.1 uncultured Holosporaceae bacterium | reverse complement strand
CCAATGTTATTGCCTTTATATTTTTGTGCATTTAATTTTTATCATTACATTACATTTTAAATATTAATTAATAGTATTTTTATATTATTATGTATTTAAGGAAAATTATTATATATTAATGATGAGAATTATATTAAAAAACATATTAGTATTAATTATTAATATAGCATGTAGCTAATGTATTATGTACTACAAATTATTACTATAAAAGATGTATTAACTCGTTATACTACATCATAGTATGAACAAACAGTATAACGAAGCGATGGCAAAGGAGCAAGTACGGATACAATAATATAATATTGAGGACAATATAATAAATCTATAAACATTGCCAGAAACATATTAGCACAATGATTATATATCGATTTAATATTGCATTGTATTTGTTTGCATATAAATAAAATTAAAACCCTGATATAATAAACAGGACATATTATGTTGTATAGTTTTTGTATCCAAATGATCATTCTTCTGTATACAAAATATGAATTATTACTTGTGAAATAATTATGTTAAATGGTGAAGTAATTGAAGAATTAGATTCTGGAACTTTGTTTATTACTTATAGAAATGGTAAGAAAAACGGGCCCAGTAGATTAACAATAGATTCTGGCATTAATGAACTAGTAATGAACTATGAGGACGACTTATTGTCTGGTAAATGTATTCAGTATTATTCTAATGGTTCAGTAATGAATATTATGCACTATTCTGAAGGCGTTTTAAATGGACCCTTTACTAGTTATTTTGAAAACGGTATGATTCAAATAAGTGCTAATTACATTGATGGTGTATACGATGGTATAGTTACTACTTATGATGAATTCGGTGATGTTATTAGTGAAACACAATATACTAATGGTATAATGCATGGTAAAAATACAATATACTATTCAAGAATCCAAGGAGGTGGAATATTGGAAGTATCATTTTACGAGAATGGATTGCTAACAGGTAATAAGATATCTTATTACTCTACAGGTGAAGTAATGTCAGTTACTCCTTACCTAAATGGTAGACCTCAGAGATACCCTAAAATATTTATTAGAAAATAAGACATTGCATTAACTGGGTAAGACATGTTAATAGTAAATTAACAGTAATAATTTCTGTTCAGTGATATATGTATAAAAGTCTACGAAATCGTTTATCTTTATTTTGTTTGATTACAACATTGCATTATTGTACTGCAGATGCAGAATACGAATCAAATATAAATAACAATAATGCAAATATTGACTATACTACTTGGATCAATGAAGATGAACCAAATATAGCTTATATTGATACTATGAATTTTGATCAAACAGAAACTATAGCTAATGATTCATTTGGTATCAGTACAATTACCAGAAGGTTTTTATCTTGGTCAATATAACAATATAAAGCAATATATTTTAGATAATTATCCAATATTAAATTATATTGGTATAATAAAATTTGGCATATAGAGAATAATAATTTCTTTAAAAAGAATAAATTACCAAGCTATTATATTCAAGGCTTTGATATGTTAGTACAAAGTATTAATAGTTTTAGTAATGATTTAAATAATGGTCTATATAATCCTCCTGAACCTTGTGAAAATGCAACTGGTGATAATTACTTCTTAATGAGTGATATTTTTAGTGGATTTGAAAATATGTTTTCCATGATTGTTACAGCACTTTTGCAATCATCCAATGTGACTAATGAACAAAAAAATAATATTACTCAATTTAAACATAAATATTTAGAATTATTTAAGAATATAAAAGACAATTTGAATAAGAATATAGTACCTAGGCATATATATGATTTTAGTAATGTGTCACTTGAAAATGGACTGGCAGGTTGGAGTATTATAGATAATCCATATTATGAGGAAAATACTAAAACTAAAATTATTAGTGAATTAATGATTTTTAATACAATGATTAAGAATATAACAGATATTATTTCGCCAATACAATGTAATAACTAAATTTTTGTTTCGACCATTATTATTGTAATAAATATAAAGTTTATTGTATTGTTATTTGTAACACTATTTATTTGTATATGCAACAATACAATAAATTACGTATAGTATAAATGCATACAATTATTATCAAACTGATAACTACAGCATGTTTATATAAATTTTCAATAAAAACCTATTGCTTTGAAATAAAATTCTGTTATACCATTAATTGCAATAATGTATTTATCAGGGGTTAATTATATGTTTTTTTCCTTTAAAAATATTTGTTATAGTTTATTTATATTGAGTATGTATTATAACAATTCCTATACTAAAGATATTGATATTCCACATGTAATACAATGTGAATACAATAAACAAATAAGTAACTTTACAATTGAGAATTGGAATGCTTATTCAATGGATCAATTTACAGAATTAAAATGCTGGAAAATACATGATAAAAAGATAAAGAAAATTTATTACATTAATATTGCTGAAAATAATACTAGTACAAATTATCTTACTTTATTGAGTATTTTAATTAATAATAAAAAGCAATTAAATAATATTATTTTTGAAGAGACTAGAAAATTTGAATGTATTGAAAAGTCTCCTAATTATTTACAATTAGTTAAGACTAAATTATTATTTAATATAATATTGGATAATGTTTTATATAAAATGCTGAATAGTAATAATATAATGCATTATAATCTTGAAGAATTAATAAATCAATTCAGAATCAATATTATTACTAATGATAATAATAATGAAAAACTAGATAAGGATTTTAAAAGGTTTCAAGAAGTTATTAATAGCCATTGTATTATTAATAATAATACTAATGACAATCATCCAAGTACTAATACACCAATCGTTAATAAAAATTCTATTAAGACTAAAACAAAAATATTTAATATTATAAAACAAAAAACTAAAATTTCTGGTTAATAATATATAATATATTATAGCCATATAATTACATTGATATGAAAAAATGGAAAAAAATAAATATACATAATTATAATATAAGTATGTACACATATCTGTAGTGTTATATGATTAATAATGTATTTACTATTGCAAATGATTGCATAATAATAAATATCTATTTAACTCCATGTGCTTATAAATCTTGTATAAATGGAATCCTAGAGACTATTGATAACAAAGTATATATAAAAATATCAGTTAATAGTAAACCAATAGAAAATAAAGCTAATTTAGAGTTAATTAAAGTTATTTCTGAGTGTTTTAATATACCTAAAAGTAATATAGAAATAAAGAGAGGTTCGAAATCAAGATATAAACAAATTTGTTTGTATGATTATGATATACATAATATTCCTGAAAATACTAGAGTGTTAATTAACAATAAATTATAATATCTATAAAAGAATATATAGTTAAATTTATTGATAATTTATACTGCTAAGGTATTACCTATTATAGGTAATGATATAGATAGTTATATGAAATACCTTGGGTAATAGTAGCAAATTAATATGTAAAATCTGCATCATATGTATAGAATGCACAATTGTTAATAATTATTACTTTTCTTGAATAAATTATATAATATCAAACAAGTTGCACTGCAAGTTATAGCAATATCAGCAATATTAAAAGTTGGCCAATGCCAGTTCTTGTAATATACATCAATAAAGTCAATAACTGCTCCGTGTACTATTCTGTCTATTAAATTAGCAGTCGCACCACCAATTAAAATAGAAAGTAATATTTTTTCAATATTATTTCTAAATTTGAAAAAAGCAATTAATAATATAAAAATTAATAGTACTGAAATAGCAATTAAACAATAGGCACCGTAAATAGTTTTAGGGGATAATAATCCAAAACTAGTACCATAATTAAATGCTAAAATTATATTAAAACATGGAAATATATTAATAACAGAGTGAATATTTAAGTTAGATAATATAAACCACTTACTAGCTTGGTCTAATATTATCACTAACAAACAAAATATTAATGCTTTTTTATTATACATTTTAATAGGTCTCAATATTATGTATTATTATAACATGTTGATCTAAAACAGCCTATTATTTATATAATCATTTTATTTTCAATTGATTGATAAATCTATCTTATTTTGTACTAATATCATTATATTTTAGGTAGTTTTTAATATTTTATAATTGTTTTACTTAATTTTATTAATTTACAAATAATCAATACAATAACTAGTCCCACTTATAAACGTTGCCCAACTTGACAAAAGTAGTAAAATGTGTTTAAATAAAAAGTGTTTATTAGATTAAATGCTGTTGTATGGCAAAAAGAATTCAAGCTAAATATAAACTTGATAGAAGACTAGGAGTTAATTTATGGGGAAGAGCTAAAAGTTCATTTAACAAAAGGAATTACGCTCCTGGTGAACATGGAAAAGACAGATCCAAGTTATCAGACTATTGTATTCAATTGAGAGCTAAACAAAAACTGCGTGGCTATTATGGTGCCTTAGGAGAAAAACAATTTAAAAAGATATTCTCTGAAGCTTTAAGAAGAAATGGTGATACTTCTGAAAATCTAATAGGATTATTAGAAAGAAGATTAGATGCAGTAGTTTATAGATTAAAATTCGCTATTACGATGTTTGCAGCTAGACAATTAGTGAATCATGGGCATATAAGAGTTAACGGAAAGAAAGTTGACATTCCTTCTTATGCAGTCAAAGAAGGGGATGAAATTTCACTAGTAGATAGTATGAAAAATAATGTAAATGTTAGTACAGCTATGGAGTCCGCAGAAAGGGATATTCCTGATTATTGTGAAATAGATTCCACAGGATTTAAGGGTAAATTTGTTAGAGTGCCCAAATTAGCCGATGTTCCTTATCCTGTACAAATGGAACCAAATCTAGTAGTGGAGTTTTATTCTAGATAGTAATTATATGAATCTATATCTTATATAGTACATTACTTGAGAATTACTAACAGAAAGTATATTAGCACTTTGTTCTACATAAGCATTTTGTTGAATTTAGTGCTTTTATTGTAAATTGAATGTTGGTGTTGTTTTGTACAGTATGTATTGCTGACTATTAGCTATTTTTACGAGTATTTGTTTTGATGTTTTTCGCTTAATTTATCAGATCAATTATTTATTATAACTAATTTTTGTTGCTAATTTCAATCAATTTGTAGATAATTAAGATTATGTATTTACATAGATTAATTTATATATTATTTATATTTTATACAAATTACTGTGTTATAATAAATATTATTAATTTTTGTATATTGTAAAAAAATATCGGTAATTGAGAATTTAAGTAAAGTTATTGTATTCAAATAAAATCGATTTATATATTATGCAAAATGTTTAATATATTTGCTAGGTATTATTGTTATGGGCTAAAAAGAAACGTGACAAAAATCAACCTATAAAATATCCTGTATATATAGAAGAATATCAAGATATGTTTTATTATGATTTGTAAAATATTGAAAATATGTTGTACAGTAGTATTATTCAGTAAAAATCTAATATATGCTAATACAGTGAACAATACAACCGATAAATTAAACAGAACTGTTCTACTATCACACAACTTAAATAAAAACAATTTAAATAAAAATGAGCGTATATTACATGATAATGAAAAAGCACAAGTAATTGAAAGAATGCAAAGATATTTTGATAATATAAAATCACTAGTAGCTTCTTTTATTCAGACATCAAATTTAGTTAATGGTAGTAAAAGTGATGAACAACTATGCAATGGAACTATTTACATATTAAAAGATAACAATAAACCTCAAATGGTAATTAATTACACAACTGGTCCTACACAAGAAATAAGAATGGAAGGAAGATTTCTTTCAGTGATTAATAGAAAAACTCAGAAAAAGAAAAAATATTCTATTAAGACTACTCCCATTTACAATTTATTGTCTGGCGGAATGAAAATAGAGCAATTAAAGCCTGAAATAACTGTCAAGGACAATAATATACTTGTTAATATTAAACAAAATAATCAATATATTACTCTAGTCTTTGATATTACAAGAGTAAATAATCAGAATTTTAATATAAATAAATTAATTGCTTGGACTATACAAGATAGCAAAAGTATTATTAATGTAAAATTGGATAAGCAACAGTATTATATTAATGATCCCAAAAGAATCCCAAATGATATATTTAGCACCAATAAAAATCCAAATTAATTATAAATAGTGTTTAATGTCACTTGTGTATTAATTGAATACTAAGAACTATAGTATACACTTGTGATTATATAGAAAATATACATTTTAGTAAAAATAAAATTATTTATATAATATTATTTGTTATCAATACCGAGTATCCAAACAAGTGAATATGACATAAATTTAAAATTAATAAATTATCATTATTCTTATAAGGAGTTATGTTGCCAGTTCTAGCTATGCTGGAAAGATTTATAAAATTTCATATTAAAATGTTAGTATTACTCCAATTACTTTTACAAATATTGTTAAAAATATATTTTATTGAATAAGTGTAATTATTTAGATATCTATCACAAACTGTGCATAACCATTAATTAATAAATTGTATTATATTACACTGTTTGTCTTGTTATATTGAATTTTATATTGTTATTTTATAGTGTTAGAATTATAATTAATATTCATATATTTATTAAAAATTGAGTAATCTAATGCTCATGGGAAAGTGTAAATCACCGATCAAATTTGTTTGCTCAAAGACCAATGTACTGGAATGCATTATATGTGTTGTGGTTTTTGTGTACTGAATTGTAATGAAATGAGCTATAAAAAGAATGTTTATTTATTAAAATATTAAATAATAGTAATGGTTTAATGATTATTATGTTAGAATATACAATATACATAATAATATATAATAGGATATTATGAAAACTAATGTACTGGAAGTTGTTATAGGTGCTGTAGTATTAGTAGTGGCTACTTTCTTTTTATATTTTGCTTATTCTACAAGTGGCGAGAAAATAAAAGAAGGATACACTCTAGTAGCTAGATTTGAAGATGTATCAGGATTGACTGAGGGAGCAGATGTAAAAATTAACGGAATCAAAGTTGGTATAGTTAAGAAATTAGGATTAGATGAAGATTATTCAGCAAAAGCAGAATTAACTATAAAAAATGAGTATCAAATACCTGAAGATAGTTCATTATCTATTAGTACTGATGGAATCATGGGCAATAAATTTGTTTCTATATCAATAGGGTATTCTGATAAATATTTAGAACCTAATGCTGAAATTGAAGATACTAAATCTAGTTTAAATTTAGAAAAAATATTTGATAAAGTTATTACTGGATTTCTTAGTAAACCATCAGAAAAATCCGATAAAAATGAAACAAATAAATAATAATAAGTAAGGGATGTAGTAATCCCTTTTGTCTGTTGTATAAAAATACAAAATATTTTTGTTAATTACACAATATGATTGTTTACAAGTCGTATCAACAATACAAGATGAAATTTTGCAAATTACAATTGATATTAACTATTTATAAATAAAACTTGATTATCATCAAGTGTAAGGGGTTATAGAATGAATTTAAAAATGATTCTATTCAAAAAAACTTTAATTTTAACAGTATTATTTACTTTAAGTATCGGCAGTGCTTTCTGTAGTGGTAGTAGTAATCACGTATGTCCTTGCACAGGCCCTTGTGATTGTTCTACTAGTGGTAGCGGATGTATTCCTGTTGTTTATGAGCCAGATAACTTTGATACAGAACCAATACAGTCTCCGGCTGCATCAAACGAGCCTATAAATATAGATGCCAACTATTGGCAGTTAAAACAAAATCTTCAAGTAAAAAATAGTTTTAATGTACCAAATAGTACATTGGAAATAACTGATGGATCATTACTAGAATATCCATTTAAATCAATGAATTGTACAGAATATGATAATTCTACTTTGTATATAAATAGTAATGGAAAGTATATATACCAATCTAATAATTTTAATTCAATGGTAAATGGAACTAAAGTAATATTTAGTCCTTTCTCGAATTTAGTATGGAATGGTTTAAATTACAGATTATTCGATGCTAAAAATACAAGTTTCATAGCATATCCTTATTCATTTATTAATGCTTTGAGATTTGATGTAGTACATAAACACAATATAAATTATCTTATAGATGGTAATGGCAAAAGCAGTACTTTCTATTTAAACAGAATAAAATATGACAAGGATGGTAAAGCAGTTCCGAATCATGATATAATGGCAGTATTATTAAATATGAATATTGTATTGCCAACTAAAGATAATAAAGGAAATGATTACCAATTAAAATTAGACAAGTCTAAACAATTTTTATACTGTGATGTATACCCTAATTTGTATTTTGAAAACTGTAAATTTACATATGAAGATTACAAAAAAGTATTCACAAAAATATTAGAAACTGGTTGGCAAATAAAAACAAATAGTGGTGATAAAAATGTTGAGAAAAAAGCAGTGTTATCTCAATTAAGGAGAGTAAAAAATCCAGGATTATTTACTGATTACGATCTTAAGTTTGAATATGCAACAACTAACGAGACGAAAATTGAAGACTATAGACCAATTTTTATAAATGCAATACACAGTTATGAGAATTTAGTAATAGACCCAACATGCTACAATCAGAGAGCAATTAAAGTAAATGGAATTACATATAACTGCTACTGGGATTTAAAAACTTTGTATACTTGTTTTAAAGATAAAGAATTCGTTACTAAAGATAGAGCGGATAATACATATAAATGGACTTTCGACAGTACCACTCCAACTAAAATGGGAATATTAAGTTATCTTCCTCCAGTTTTACATGTAGGATTACTAGGTGATGAGAACGATAATATTAGACTAATTAATATTCATACTTTGAATGAGTACTCAAAAGTAGAATTATACGGTGTTAATAAATGGTACGAAGGTAAAATAAGTGCTTTTCCTAACACTAAAGATATTATATTTGGAGAAGATTCTTATGCTTACATAGACCAAATGTTTGCTTATGATAGAGAAAATAAAGTAAACGTTGAATTCCAAGGGTCAAACAATGTAAAAGTAGAAGGTCAAACAGTTAATAACTTAAACGTTACTAAAGATGCTAAAAATGTTGTATTGTATCCAACAAGCGATTTGGAGAATGCAAGATTTGATATAGAAGGTACTATTACTCTGGATAAAAATGAATCAGGTGGTAGCTTTGTTATAAAACCAGGGGTTAAAGTTAACGCATAGCATTTGCAAAAAATATAAGCAGAATATTTTATTACTTGAAATGGATTGGTAAATGACTATTATATATCAATAGTCACTCAATCCATATATTAGGCAAATACAAAATGACGTTAACTTTAAATAAAGTGTAACACATTGTTTATTAATTGCAATACCTGTAATAGGAAATAATAACTAGTAGTTAATATATTATATTCCAACATATATATTAATGCACTGTTTATATTATTAATATATAACGAAGTATAACTACTAATTAATATTTATATGGTACGTCTTCTATTTTTATTCCAATAAATGAATACAGGCAAAGAAGCTAATAATACTAATCCTACAGCGGTGAAGTCCGAAAAATTAGACCACTTTAACATTAAGAAACAAAAAATGAATGCAAGAACTGCTACTATTACTTTTAATATTGAATATTTTTTTGTCTTATAAATCCAAGCTAAATATGAAACAATTGCTACTAAATATAAAACAACATACATTATTACTGACATATCTAAAAAGTCAGATAAAGCATTTTTATACTTGGTAAATTCTAGAATTGCTAATATACCAATAGTTCCTAAAGCTGCTATCCATAACGATATATAGGGTGAACCAGCTTTGTTTGATTTACCAAAAATTGCAGGAAACATATTTTCGTTAGCTGCTGTTTGTGATAATTTTCCACTAAATAAAATCCAAGCATTTAGTGATCCATAACACATAATAAAAGTTAAAATGCCTATTATTTTATCATAATTACCACCCAATAACTTACCTAGTACTACAGCAAATGGTGCTCCAATATTTTCCAGTTCTTTACATGGAATAATACCGAATATTGATACTGTATTAATTAAACTAATAAATGCTACGAAGGCAGTTCCTAGAATTATTGCTAATGGTACAGCTTTATTAGCATTTTTTACTGAATCAGCTGTTGATCCTCCTTCTTCTAATCCTACAAATCCCCAGAATGCTACTATACTAGCTTTACATATGGCATCTAAAGCTGACATGTTATCTGGAGTTACCACTTTAAAATGTTCAGTATTAATATTTTTAAAGGCTAATATAGGTACTAGTAATAAAGGTAATAACTTTATAGTTACCATAATATTTTCTAAGTATCCAGCCCATTTTATGCCTTTAATATTTATTAAAGTCAAAGATACGACTATTGATATTTCTAATAGAAATCTTTCAAATACTGATATACTTCCTATTATTTGTTCTAAATAATCTATTGATGTTGATATTAATATTGGATTACATACCCAAGCTCCACACCAATATAACCAAGTGACAAAAAATCCTATTTTATCACCGAATATCATCCTAGCATATATATGAGGTCCTCCAGCCTTAGATGTTTCTATACATAAGAAGGCAAAAACCATAGCTACTAGAATGGCTCCTATTCCTCCTATTATCCATCCAATTAGTCCATAAGTCTTAAATACTGCTAATTTAGATGGCAGTAGGAATATACTTGCTCCCAATTGTGCATTAATGACAATCGCAAGTAAAGTCCAAAATCCTATTTGAGATTTTGTTGTTTCCATAAAACTACACTAAATAATACCCAACTTAATATTAAGTTAACATAATTTATATATTATAACAATACAGTGCATTAAGAAATTTACGTGTTTATATTAAAAATATATTGTATTATGTAAACTGCAAGTAAATTATATTACACATACATAATAACTATAGCAATAATGATATATGCTTATATTTGTATTACATAACTGACAAATACTGTACTAGTATAACTATGATATTAAATAATTTATTTAACTATTTAGAATAGTCTATATATCATAAAAAAATTTGTAATAGAATAAAAATATGCAATATTGTCAATATAAAAAACGAATACTGTATTATTAATTTTAATAAATACTATATTCTTGTTTTCGCTTGTACTGTAGATTCTATTTTTCCATTAGCAAATATTTGAACAAAATTATTTTCACTATACCAAATAGTATGTTCTTGATTATTAGAAGTATATTTTATTATAAAAGCAACTTTATCATTTTGTACATAAGAATCAAATTCATCTTCACTTATACCAAGATTTTTATTGGCCAATTTATAGTATTTAGAAATTTTTACACCAAAATCAGGATGCACTTTATATTTCAACCAATTGCCATAACCATCTTTAACAAACTTTTCCATGATTCCAAGTGTTTTATATGGAACTGTTCCAAAATCTCTGTAATCGAAAGTTTGTCTTCCTGTTACTCTATCACCAATCTTTTCTGGAAATGGTAGTATTCCTCGTTTTGCAATATAATATGCTCCTAAAGACTTTAATACATGATCTATATTATTTTTAGTAGTCATATCTGCTTGTATACGTTTAAGAGTAGCAAATTGATTAATACTAATACTTGATATAATACCTAATATTAACAAAGCTATAGAAACTTCTATTAAAGCAAATCCTTTTAATTGTTTATGTATATTAAGCATAATGTTTAAAATATAGGAGAGTTATATTTTCTTATTAAGAAAATAATATTAAAATTTAGTAAAAATATTCTTTATATAAAACTACAAAATTTAAATAAAACATAAGCAGTCAGCAGAATTTAGTATATTTTTAATAATCAATAATTAAATATTCTATAATTAAACCAGTTATTTGCTTTGTTATATTTTTATATTTCTTTTATAAACTTTAATATGTTATTAAAACACACTTCTATATTTTATATCTTACTACAACCCATCATACGTTTGTAACAAATTATGATTCATGAGAGAATTATATTATACAGGTTATATCTCTTGTGGGTTGTTATGGTTAGACTAATCAAGTGGCTGATGTTTTTATCAGTACTAGCGTCATATTATACACATGCTTCAGAAGTAACTAATATTAATGAAGATGTAGAGGATGAGGATTTGCAAGAGATAGATGATGATAAGGATACTAGTAAGCAATCTAAACATCCTAAGAAAACATCAGATAATAATGATGCAGAGCCTAATAATAAAAATTCTGAAGAAGATAATAAAAAAGATAAGGATGATAAAACAAAGAAAGACTCTAATAGGAGTGGATGGTATTCAGGATTAGATGTCGCAGGAAGTTCAATCAAATTAATTGCTAATGAAACTAAACCAAATAAGCAGAGTATTACTTATGACACAACAAAGGTGTTTACGACTGCAACATTAATATTGGGATATGATATGCTATTTACTAGAATATTCACAGTAGGAGCAGAAGTTGGTGTAGGATTGAATTTCGGATCTAATTTGCTCTATAAAGATGCAGTTTATAATTGTGATGTTGCTAAAATTAATCCAGGCATTGCTTTTAATGGTAATGTTAAATTGGGATTTAATGTAAAGTCATGGACAGTATATGGAACAGTGGGTGGAATCTTATCCAAGTGGCAACAGTCCTCTCTAGATAATAATAAAAACAATACTGAAACGAAATATATAACTAGTTGGTCGTATGGTGCTGGAATACAAAATCAATTTTCTAATAATGTATATATACGTGCAGAGTTTAATTATAGTCCTAGTACAGCTCATGCTGATACTAATAAACAAGTAAAAGATTGCAAGTTGTCTGATATAAAAACAACTAAGTGGGAAATCAAATTCGGTACAGGTTATAAGTTTTAATATTATGCCAGTAATTTCATTGGGCAATATGTGTCAATGTTCATTTGGCTCAGCCCTTGTTCCATTAGCATCATTCAATACTACAGTTAATGTTGAAGGTACTCCAGTAGTAACTAATACTGACACTAGCACTTTAATTACTTTCGGGCTATGTGGAACTCCAACTAATCCAGCAGTAGCTGAAGTACTAGCAACTTCATTTGGAACAATTACGCAAGCTCCATGTAAATCAATGATAATTACTCCTTGGTTAAATACTAAAACTACAGTATTGGCCTGTGGAAAACCAGTTTGTACTAGTAATTCTATTTGCCAATGTGCATGGGGGGGAACCATTTCAATAATGAATATTAAAAACCATACAGTTTTATAAATATATTATTTTGAATGTACAGAATTACAGCATTAACACATATTAATATTGCTATTGTGTTATAATATTAATATAATTGCACATGTGAAGTTGACATGTTAAAAAAAATACTGTTATTAAGTATATTAATTGCAATGCAGTTTGGATATTGCAATAAAAATTCTTCGGATAATAAGGATGTATTAATTGATGAAAATTCTAATACAGATAACAATAATAAAAGTATTAATAAATTAAAAAACAAAGATAATAATAAGGGTGTGTTATATAATAGTAAAGACAATAATAATGTAGATGTAAATTATAGTAAAGATAATAATATTAAACATGGTAATACTAATAGATTAGATAATAGTAATGATAATAAAGATAGTAATGTTAATATGAAATTAAAAAACAGCAAGTTTAATAAAAATAAGAAAGGAATTACTAAAATGCAAGATAATAATTTAAATACAGAATCAGATTCTAAATTTAATAGAACACTATTTGAAAATGCTGAGCAACTAGATACATCGAGTAATGAAATAAAAAAGGATATTGAAAATAGTAAAATTCAAGTAACTAGTGAAAAATCAAATTTTAATAAGGACTTATGGATAGTAAAAAAAGAAGGGTCCAAATCTATTGCTTTTACTATTAGATTTAGACATGAAGGTAGAAGGTCATTTAAAGATAATTCTGAAATGCTTGGGTTAGTATTAAATACTATGTTTGAAGGCACTAAGACAAAAACTGGTGAGCAAATAAAAGAATTAATAGACAATAAATCTCTTATTATATCTTTTTATGACGGTGATGATGATATTGTAATCAGGGTTAAATGTTTATCAAAATACTTTAATGATGTAATGGAGTTATTAGGGGATTTATTGGCTAATGCAACATTTCCAGAAGACAAAGTACAAGCTAAAAAAGATGAACTGATATTATCACTAAAACAATGTAAATTTAGTCCACATTATATGGCTCAAGAAAAATTATATGAAATTGCATTGCCTGAAGAATATAGTATAAATCTTGATAAAGCTATTAAAACCTCAGCAACATATACAAGTAAATACATAATTGAAAACTGTTATAATAAAATATTTAATAAAGATAATGCAGTAATTACAATTGCAGGCGATATACTAGATAATACTGAAAATAATAATAATGCAAAGTATAAAGGAAATGAATCTGTAGTATTGAAAAGTACTATCATCAGTGAATTCAATAAATTATATGATATATTATTAAATAAATGTAACAAATATTGTAAATTAAATCCATTTAAGGATTGTCAACAAAAAACAGAACTAAATATAAAGGATAAATATAAAAATAAACAACAGATAAAAGAACATGTTTTTTTAGATAATCCTCAGGCAGTTGTATTATTTGCTTTGCCTGGTGTAGCTAGGAATGATAAAGATAAATTTGCTATATCGGCTGCTAATACAATATTCGGAGCTGGACAAATGTCTTCACGGTTAATGCATACAGTTAGGTATAAAGATGGCTTGGTATATGGTATTGGTACGATGTTACTTGATAATGATGCACAGGCGTTTCTTAGAGGTATAGCAGGAACGAGCCCTGAGAATATCAACAACGTAATAGATGAAATAAAAAAACAAATTAATATTTTTTATGAACAAGGCATTACTGAAAATGAATTGAAAAAATTCAAAATAAATTGGTATGCTAGTTATAATTTTCCATTAATTAGTGAGTTATTAGCTTTCGTTGAAACTATACGAGAAAATAATATACCTGTAGAACAAGTTAATGACTACATAAATAAATTCTTAAATCTGGATATAAAAGAGATTAATAGAGCATTAAAGAAAGTATTTGATCCTAAAAAATTAGTATTTGTTTCTTGTGGTAGAAAGAATAACAATATTAATACACAAAATGAAAATAATAAGGAAGTACAACCAATTTCAAATCAAGAAACATCTAATAAAGTTTCAGAAGATAAAAATACACAGAAAGAAGAAAATAATAAAAAATTAGAAAGTATTGTGTTAAATAAAAATACTCAAATAAACATACAAGATAAAGTATTAAAGAATGGCTTAAGAGTAATAGTTGCTCCTATAAATTCTCCTAATTCTATTTGCTGTGGAGTTGGGTACTTTGTAGGGAGTGCAGATGATCCAAGAAATTTAAGAGGTATCTCGCACTTCTTAGAACATATGATGTTTGGAATAACGAAAAACTTTAAAACTGGCGAAATAACTAATTATTTAGATAAATACAGTAGGTATAACAATGCTTTTACTTCCTTTGATGTTACTTTCTATACTAATCAATGCAATAAAGCATTTTTAGAATTATTCTTACAAGTAGAAGCTGAAAGAATGGTTAATATTAAATTTGATAATAAAGAAATAGAACATGAGATGGGCGCTATTCTTGAAGAAAGAAACATGAGACTTGAATCAAATCCTGCTTCACGTTATATTTTTGAAGATATATTAAAATCACTTTATTTATATTCACCTTATTCTGAACATGTAATAGGTTATACTGATCAAATAAAATCTTGTACAGCTGAGAATTTGAAAAAACATTATGACTTGTATTATATGCCTAATAATGCCTTTGTATTGTTTGTAGGTGATATTACTCTTGATAAAGCTGTGAGTTTGTGTGAAAAATATTTTGGACACATAGAAAAAGGTCCTGAAATAAAAAGAGAAAGGGTAATAGATCCTGAAAGAACTGGTATTACTAAAAAAATTACTCATAAATCTGAACAACTTAGTAAAACAGAAATAAGTATATTTTATAAAATACCAAGAAAAAAAACGGATAATTTAAAGAAATCAATTACTATTAGTATAGCTAGTAATATACTAGTTGGAGGAGAGAGTTCTATTTTACATAAGAAATTAGTTGAAAGTAAGAAATTAGTGCACTCAATTAGTGGGAATGAATTATTAAATTCTAAATACGATGCTTCTACTTTCTCAATAGATGCAGTATTACAAGAAGGTAAGAATATATATGAAGTAGAAAAAGAAATTAATAAATTAATTAAAGATTTCGGTAATAAATTATTAACTAAAGAATTATTTGAAATAGAAAAACAAAAAGTAATAGATAGTATTGATTTAATGTTAGACAGTCCAGTTAAATTAAATGATTATATAATATATAATTTTGCTTGTTATGGATATTCATTAGATGAAATAAGAAATATTAAGAATATAGTAAATTCAATTAATTATGAAGAAGTAAAAATGGCTGCTAATGATATATTTGACATTAGCAATCAAGCAGTTGTGTTATATCAAATGCCAGATAAAAAGGCACAAGAGACTAATAAAAAGAATAAGAAGGAAAATATTCAATCATTAAATAACAAGAAAGAACAAGGACAAAATAAAAAACATGGAAAGACAGAAGAAATAAAGAATATAGTAAAGAATATAACCAATAAAACAAAAGATAATTTAGAAGTTATTGTTAATAAAACAAAGGAAAAAATAGACCAAGTAAAAGAAAAAGTTAAAGAAAGAAAAAAGAATAAACAACAAGAAACAAGATAAACTAATAATATTTTATGGATAATGCAAAAAAAATAGGCTTCCTTTCACTGGTATCTATAGTAATAGGAAGTCAAATAGGTTCAGGTGCTTTTGTTTTACCGTCGTTATTAGCACCTTTCAAAACTGCTGGATTATTAGGATGGATAGTGTCAGTATCTGGAGCTATATCATTAGCTCTAATCTTTGCTGAATTAGCAGCTCATTTACCTAAAAATGGCGGTCCTCATGTGTATGTTGGTGAGGCTTTCGGTAGAACTGCATCTTTTTATACTGCTTGGTTATATTGGATAATATCTTGGGCTAGTAGTTCTATACTATTAGTGACAACTGTTAATTATTTGGCAATTATTACTGGTCCATTGTCTTCTACTACTAAAATAATTATAGAATCAGCAATATTATTTTTAATTACTTTTATTAATATATTAGGTATAAAGTTTGCTGGTGTTATCTCAACTATACTTACATTATTGAAAATAATACCTTTGATTATATTACCTGTAATATTTTTTATGTTTTTCGATCCAATGCATTTCAAAATATCACTAAAGACAGTAACTGAAAATAGTGATTTATTAACTACTTTGTCTAAAACAGCTTTATTAACCTTCTGGGGGTTTATAGGAGTTGAATGTGCTACTGCGCCTGCTGAGAGTGTTAATAATCCTTCAAAAACTATTCCTAGAGCTATTACTATAGGAACTGCTTGCGTTGCTGCAATATATATACTTAATACACTGTCTGTGATTGGAGTGGTTGGATTTGAAGCTCTAGAAAAAACTAATGCTCCTTATGCTTTAGTAATGGGTTCTATATTTCCTAAATACAGTGATATAGCTATTTCTATTATGGCAATGATAGTTTGTGTTGGAACTTTACATGCTTGGACTCTTACAAGTGGTCAAATAGCCTATGGTGCAGTGTCTGATGGGTTATTTCCTAAAATATTCGGGAAATTAAATAAGGCAGGAGCTCCAGTATTAGCATTGTTAATAACAGCTTTTGGCATGATACCATTTTTTATTATTGAAGAAATGGATAGATGGAGAAGTGGATTAGAAAAACTTCTTGATATAATGGTTAGTATATTTGTATTTATATATATGTTGTGCAGTATCGCATACATAGTTCTAATAAAAAAGTGGTATAAGGAAAAAAGTAAGAGAGTTAAATATTATTTATTAGCACAATTTGCTATTACTTTTTGTATATTTGTTTTATATCAAGATATATTATCTTCTTGCATAGTTTTAGCTATATTTATAATTTTAGGAATTCCTGTGTTTTGGAAAAATAGGCATAATATTAAATTAGATAACTATAATTCATCTATGTAATTTGATATGATAGAATCTTTAATAGCTTTGAGGTATTTAAAATCAAGTAAAGGCACTGGCTTTGCTAGAGTAGTTACTTGGTTTTCTTTTATAGGAATAGCTTTAGGAGTAGCTACTTTAATAATAGTTACTTCAGTAATGAACGGTTTTAGAATAGAATTGCTTGACAAAATAGTAGGTATGAATGGACATATAGAAGTTACTACTTACGGTGATGTAGGAATAGAAAATTATGATCAATTAAGAGATAATATAAGAGCTGCAGATACAAATATAAATGCAGTAATTCCACAAGTAGAAAAACAGGCAGTAATAATGTTGCCTAATAGTGCCAGAGGAGCAATAGTACAGGGATTGACTTTAAATGATTTAAAAGATAAAAAGCTAATATCTAATAATATTGAATCTGGTAATATAGATGATTTTAAACAAGATAAAATATTTATAGGAAAAAGATTGTCAGAAATATTAAATGTTAACTTAAGTGATAAAATTACATTATTAATACCAGAAGGTGTAGTTACACCATTCGGTAAAGTACCTAAAGAAGAAGAATTTGAAATTGCTGGAATATTTCAAGTAGGAATGAATGAATATGATAAGAATTGCATATTAATGCCATTGGATACAGCTCAAGAATTTTTCGACATTAAAAATAGAGTATCTAAAATAGAAGTATTTTTAAATAATCTTGAAGATCTATCTAAAACTGCAAGTAATTTAGTTGAAGTAGTTCCAAGTAATCTACAAACATTAGATTGGCAGCATGCAGATGCTAGTATATTCCATGCTGTAGTAGTTGAAAAAAATGTTATGACTTTAATATTAAGCATTATAGTACTAGTAGCTATGTTTAATATATTATCATGTCTTACTATGTTGAGTAGTAATAAAATAAGAGACATAGCAATATTAAGAACTATTGGCATGAAAAGAAATTCAATACTTAAAATATTTGTATATATAGGATCAATAATAGGAGTTTTAGGGACTATGACAGGTATAGGATTGGGATTACTAATATCGCTAAATATAGAAAAAGTAAAAGTAATATTAGATAAATTATCCAATAGTAATGTATTTAATGAAGAAATTTATTTCTTATCTCAATTGCCATCCAAAGTAGACTGGAATGAGATAATAATAATTTGTAGTTTTTCACTAATATTATGTTTTTTTGCAACACTATACCCTGCATTTAAAGCCTCTAAATTTAATCCTATAGAAGCGTTAAGATTTTAGAGTAATATATATAGTGTTACTAGTATAATTAAGATTATAATATTTTGTTGTTTTGACTATTATACATTATGTGCATTTAGTTAATTTGGATTAACTGATTGCAGATTTTATAAATGATGTGGCTGTTTGATTAATTCTACGCCCATCTTGTAATATATATCATGCATATTATATATTGTAGTGTTATCCTATAAAAAATAGTTACTAACATGAAATGATGTTGATATGTAATGTATAAAATAGTAGTATTATATTAATCTTAATAACAGAAGAAGTAGAAATATGAATTTAAAATGGGGAAAAAAAGTTGAGTGTCCAAATTGTCACAAGATATTTTATGATTTTGGCAAAACTACTTTGGTTTGTCCTGGAAGTGAATGTCATTATAAATTTATTAATAAACTAGACAAAGAGCGTCTTGATAAAATCCATGATAGTGAAGATGATAATGAATTGGACAATGATAACGAAAACGAGTTTGATGAAAATGATTCTAATAATGAATTGTCTGAAGATGAAGAAGAAGAAACATTAGCTAGCAGTATAAAGCGTATAGATAAATTTATTAATACAGTCGATGATTAAAATTCCTTTACAAGGTTATCTATAGTTCATTTGGTATTTTATATGCTAAGTAATTTATTATGAAAATGATTTATATTTTGTATTAACACTACTAATATGAATCCTATAAAAATAATAGCTTAATACAGGGAATAATAACAAGTACAGGTAGAATATTACAATATTTGTGTATTATTCTCATACATACAGTGCATCTTATATAATAGTTATGTTAATATATATAGTAATACTAGACAATGGATTGCTAGATAATATTGTTTCAATTGAAAACTTATAATAATTTGTATATTTTATTTATATATCTCTTATAAATTAATATAATTAATACTATTCCCAATAATATCAAAATCAACTTATTATTATATTTAGAGTATATAGTATTATAATATTTCTTGGGCATTTCTTCACATATATTGCCCATAATATCTTTATTTAATGATTTTATTATTTTGCCATGGCAATCTATAATGGCAGATATTCCATTATTATTACATCTAGCAATAGATCTACCTTGTTCTATTGCTCTAAAACATACCATTACCAGGTGTTGATATTGTTCATCACTTCCAACAAACCAAGAATCATTAGTAATATTTAATATCCACTCACTAGTATTAGGTGAATCCATTACTTTGCCTGGGAATGTTATTTCATAACATATACATATATCGAATTGACTATAACCATTTACTTTAATTGTATTAGATACTGTACCGGCTGTGAAACCTGATTCTCCGGAAGCTATTTTACTTAATCCTATTGAGCTGATCCAATTAGGTATATATTCACCAAAGGGTACTAAATGTCTTTTATCGTAATATTTTACTATTTCATAATTATTATTAATAATTACTGCACTATTATGGAAATTATTACCATTAATTCTATCTACCCCAGTTAATAATAATGTACTATTATTTGTAACTGTACTAGATAAATATTTTATTAATGTGTCATTTATTGTCCAATTAATTGCAGCTTCAGGCCATATGATTAAAGTATTGTTGATATTATTGATACAATCAAATGAAGATAAATATACATGCTTGTCAATATTATTCCATAATAATTTATTATCCATCTTTTCTTGTTGCTTTATTGATGGATGCACTATTATTATGTTATTTTTTTTACTTGGTATTATATAATCATTAAACAATTCTACCTTATAAAAACCATATATTAAAGTAATTAATAATAATATTAATCCATATATACATTGTTTTTTAGTTCTAATTAATGTTATTATTAATAATAATATAAAGGATATGCCAAATATTCCAAAAATATCAGCTATTTGTATTGGGTAAGTTAAGTTATAAGCAACATATCCTATTAGATTCCATGGAAAACCAGTGAATAATATACTTCTCAAATATTCAGTAATAGTCCAAAATATAGCAAAGTATATACATAAATTGTATTTATTAGTTGAAAAATAAACAGTTGCTATGCAAGCAATTGCAGGATATACAGAGAATGCAGTAACTAATAATAATAAAGCTAGGTAAGCATAGCAATTACTTAATCCAACATATTTAAAAGAATTAGTTATCCAATTTAAAGTAAAAAAAAAGTAAGTAAAACCAAAAGAAAACCCAATTATAAATGAACGTTTTATATGTTTATTTTCTAAACATTTATTTAATAAAGTGATAAGTATATTAAATGATAATATAAAACAAAGCAAGCCATAGTATTTGTAATCACCAAAAGAAAATTTTAATAAACCTCCAGCTATTAAGCAGCTTATAATTTTATATTTCCATAATATATTATTTATAATTTGGATAATATTCATTAGTTTCATCTATTAATCTCTTTACTGTATTTTACATTTATATATTTATTGACATGTTATATTAGTTATAACTATTCACTTACTATTTATTAATTTTATCATATTATTAATAATAACTAATCATCATGGCATGTTGTATCATATCGTTAATACAATCTAAATAGTAATTAATGATATTTTTTTATAAAAGCCATTTAACTACATTTTATATAATGTATCAATAATAGTTAATATACATGACATATTAGCCCACAATAGGAAAAATAATATGTGAGACTATAATATCGTTAATAACTCTTAAAAAGTATTAGCAATATTTTTTATTTATTGCATTAGTGTAACTTAAATTCTTTTTATAATTATTTTATATTCTCTAATATATGCAAAGTAATATATAATAATTTATTAAGTATTATTTTTTCGCATATTGTTACTTTTTTTACAAAAAATTTAGAGATATGGTATTCTGTATGTGTATTAACAATATTAGGTTAATACCTAGAAATAATTGAAAAAGGGGTTTTTTCATTGTGATTGGTTCTTATACTACCAAAAACTTAATAAAATTAAGTATTTTTTCTAATACAACAAAATGTATTCATATAGTAAAGTACAATACTTTTAAAGTATATAATACTTCTAATAATTTTAGCAATATTTGATAAATAATTTTATTTTTTTTAAGGGGGAATATATTATGTTTTTAAAGCTATTATTAATCACTTTATGTATCAGTACTAGTTTATATGCTAGTGATAATAATAATATCAATACTGAAATGAATACAAACTTAAATCTCAATAATATTGAAACATATTTTAATTTAAGAGAATTAATGCAAAGTGCTGATTTTTCATTTAATGATAAAGATAATGAAATTATAGCAACATTTTCAGATAATCCTGATAACAGAATGGATAATAATTTTCACACAATTAATCGTACTATAATGCAACCAAAAGCTAACATACAGAATGCTAGTATACAGGGATATTACGATGATCAAAATGAAACACTATTAAGTACTCCTACAGACGATAAATACCTTGAGGCATATTTTATAATGGGCCGTCAAGAACAGGTGAGCCTATTGAATTATAAATTAAATAATAATTATGAACTCAATAATGTTGAAAATAATCTAGTAAATTCATTAGAAAATATAAAATATAACAGATTTGGAGATAATAAACGAATGCAGTGGGTAGTTCCAATAACAAAACACATATTGACAGACTTGAAGCTGTATGATTCTAAACCTTGTAAAATAACTGATAGTCTTTATCTTGATATTAGTGATATTGTACTTAAAAATAAAAAAATAAATAATAGTACTGAACAATTAAAACTAGATATATATAGACAAAAAACAGATGAAACAACTACAGGTCCATATCAATATGACGATGCTTTTAATATAGCTTATAATTATATTCTCAACAAAAGATTTCCTAAAAATAATACAAAAACATATTTTAAATTGCGTGACTTAATGCAGAAGGCAGATTTTTCAATTCAAAATAATAACATTGTAGCTACATTTTCAAAAAATCCAGAGGAAATTGTAGATGAAAGTAACTATGAAACATCTGAAAATGTTCATTATCATATTTGTACGAATTCATTAGAAGGAGAAATTAATAACAAAGAAGACGATAATAAAGATATACATAGAGATGGGGTGGCTGATATATATGATAAGGCACGTTTACTTATTAGTAATCAAGAAGCTTTAAGTGTATTGAACTATAAATTGAATAATAATTTACAGCTGAATGATACAGAACGCAGTATATTTAATAATATTTACAATATAAAATATAATAAATTTGAAGACGAAAAAATTAATAGTGGAATAATAAATACCGTAAATCGTAGATTAAGGTCAAGTGTAAAATTTTCTCAATTTCATTATGATTTATTAAAAATACATGATAAAAATCCTTATAAAGATTCAAATACACTTTATGAGGATGTGAATAAAATTTTAAATAATAATAAAGTAAATGATTCCCAAGAACAATTAAAACTAGATATATGGAGACAAATGGAAGATGCAAAAAAGCAGAAGTATAAATATGATGATGCTTTTAAAGTTACTTATAAATACTTTATGAATACATACAATAAACAAATACATAATATTAAATTACTCAAAGAAACAGATAATTGTAAAACACAACCTGTTACAGTAAATCAAAGTAAGGTATTCGATACTAAAGTAACTAATCAAAGTACGAAACTACTGTGGAATATACTGCAACATTGTCTAACTGCTAATACTAAAAATATTACTTGGTGCTTTTGCAATGATCACAAAATACATTTGTAAAATTTTAATTGAATTTATGTATATAATACACATTTAGGCAAGATATTTTATATATTAAAATATGCAGTGAATATTAGTTTAATTAGTGGAATGAGTATTTTGTTAATAACAAATTGTATTAATGTTTGTTAAATAAAATACTTACATTATTGAATTTATAATAAATATGTAAGAATTACATAATATTTATGAATATTTAAAATAATAAAACAATCACAATAATAATAAGAAGCAATAAGATTTCAATATAATTTACAATATATAACAAAAATACATATAATTTAAAATATATAAAAAATAATTATATTTTTACTGTAGTAAAATTGGCAATATTATTTATGATAATTATAAAAAATTAATAATTATAACACAATTAAAACGAGAAAACAACAAAAAATATTGATAAGCACAATCAAATATTATACCAATAGATAAACAATTAATTAATTGATGATTTTCGAGTAAGGATATTAACTTTTTATATGAATTACAAAGTATATAAAAGTCATATACAATACTTATTATGATATACATGAAGAACAAATATAATATATATTATATATAATAAATATCAAAATAATAAAAAACAACAGAATAAATATTTTAGATACGTATTCACTGGCACCATGATAGTGAGTAATAATTAATGAAGTTGAATTATTGCTTAAATTTTTATTAATTCAGGACAGATGTAATACGTTTACAATTATCTTATTTATTCTTTCATTAAATATTAACTATTAACTTATTAATATTGTATTACAATTCTTATAGTCTATGTAATAGTATCTATTCTATACAGAAACTGATATGTTTCATTAAATTTTAACTATTAATATATTAATCTAGCAATATGGTTCTTATAATCCATGTAATAGTATGCAATTTATAAATAAATTTCTAGTTTTATTATTAATAATGATTTATAATAATGTAATAGCGGAAGATGTTACGAATGTAACAGCGGGAGACATTACGCATGTAATGGCAGGAGACATTACCTATAATATTCTTAATAATAATGTAATGGCAGGAGACATTACGCATGTAATGGCGGGAGACATTACCTATAATATTCTTAATAATAATGTAATGGCGGCCGGTACTACACAAAATATTCATAATAACAATGTAAATGTTCTTAATAATAATACTGAAATTATAAATACCAGTGATTTAATAGATTTTGCTGTTAGTACAATGACAAATTGTCAAGCAGATTTAAATATTCAAATTCCTATTAATATAATATTAAAATCATTTAATGATAACCAGGATATTATATTAAGTAATATATATAATCGTAATAGATATGATTTACTTAGTTTTCAACAGAAATTGTCCCAGAATAACATAGAAATTTCATTATTAAACAAATATACAGCGTTTGATATATCTAATGAACTTTTCCAAATACATTTTAAAAATGCTTTAAATAATAATTTAGAGTTAGCTAATACTATATTACAAATATCACTGGAAAGAGCTAATAATAAAAAAGTAGAGATGTTTAACAGTATATTAATTGTTAAAAATATGTCAAAAAATAATAAACAAATATTAAATAATTATTTATTAAATA